>DATEBX010000020.1:0-3792 GCA_035287145.1 Patescibacteria group bacterium
ATACCTTTTGAGGTTTGGAACTTTGAGAAGGAATATCACGACCGTGTAGTAAGATATTTTTTCGATGAATATCGTCGCGGGCGCACGACCAATCCGGATGTAATGTGTAATAAAGAAATTAAATTTCACGCGTTCTTGGAAAAAGCGCTCAAAGCCGGCGCCGACTATGTGGCGACGGGACACTATGCGCGAATACGCGAAATTACAAATTATAAATTACAAATTACAAATAAAATCCAAAATTCAAAATCTCCCGACGTCCCGATAAAAACATCGGGGGTCGGGATCCCGACATCAGCAGATCGTCGGGACAAATTCCAAAACCTAAATCCTAATATCTGTCTATTTGCCGGAATAGACAAAAACAAAGACCAGTCGTATTTTCTTTGGGCAATAGATAAGGAGGTATTGCCGCGGGTGCTTATGCCGGTGGGGGATTTTACCAAACCGCAAATTCGCCGCTTGGCGCGGTCTCTACATCTGCCGACGGCTGAAAAAAAGGACAGCCAAGGAATTTGTTTCATCGGCCCCATTAACGTCAAAGAATATCTTAAAACAAATCTGCCCACGCGAGAGGGCAGTATTGTTCATACCAATAGCGAGGTGGTGGGGAAGCATGATGGGGTTTGGTTTTACACGGAGGGTCAGCGCGCCGGCATCGGTACTACGGGCGGCGGTGTCCCATACTATATCATCGAAAAAAAACTGGCTGAAAATATCTTGGTGGTCGCCCCGCGCCGCGACCCGAAATTATACGCCCGATGGTTAGTGGCGGGAGAACTCAATTGGCTGGTTGTATCACCGCCCAATAAATTTACCGCCCAAGCTCGCATCCGTTACCGCCATCCTCTTGTGCCGGTGAGAGTAGCATTGGACGGAATGTTTGCCAAGGTCACATTTGATAAGCCGCAACGCGCCATAACGCCAGGACAGTCGATTGTATTTTACAAAGATGGTCTTGTCTTAGGTGGTGGAGTCATAGAGCGGCCTGTGCTATAGTGGGTCTATGAATAAAACTGCGCGTCGTGTTCGGTCACGCAACAGTGCCGTCCTATGCCTAATAGGCGTTTTTATTTTTGGCCTTGGCTACCTATTTGGGCATGGCAATCTGCAATTGGATAAAAACTATGTGCCTCATTTGGTAAAGCGCGAGCTGGGTAAGCCCAAGGATGTAGATTTCGATTTGTTCTGGGATGTTTACAGCCGCGTGCAAGACGAAAGCTTGCATTCTGCTACGGCGCAAACGACGCTTTACGGCGCCATTTCCGGAGCGGTCAGCGCGCTTAATGACCCATACAGCACTTTTTTGACGCCGGAGGAAACAAAACTATTTTTGTCAGACCTTTCGGGGCAAGTTGAGGGCATAGGCGCGGAGATTGGTAAACGCAACGGCGTGCCGGTTGTTATCGCGCCCATTGATGGTTCGCCCGCTGCCCAAGCCGGATTGAAGAAAGGCGATAATATAATCGCTATCGACGGCCAATCAACCGAAAATATGTCTCTCGATGCCGCTGTTCTAAAAATTCGCGGCGCGCCCGGTAGTCAAGTCAAATTAACTGTTTTACGAGAAGGAGAGGAAAAAACAAGAGAGATAACCATCACGCGCGCCGCGGTGGCGGTCAAGGATGCTGAATGGCAAGTGACCAGGGGAGTGATGGTCGTACGCGCTCGCCAATTTGGCGATTCGGTCGACAATGATTTGGAACAAGTTGCCGCCGAGATGAAATCAAAGAAAATCACAAAACTTATTATTGATTTGCGCGATAACCCCGGCGGATTGCTCGATAAAGCGGTTGCGGCTTTGAGTGAATTCTTACCGGCGGATAAGGTAGCTGTCAAACAGGTTGAAAAAGACGGTAGCATCGAGGAACTCAAAACAAGCGGGAGCCCCATCATACCAGATGCCCGTGCGATTGTCTTGGTCAATGGCGGCTCGGCATCGGCCAGTGAAATTTTTACCGGCGCCTTTCAGGACCATAAACGCGGCCAAGTAATCGGCGAAAAAACTTTCGGCAAGGGGACGGTCCAAGCATTGGAAGAACTTAAGGGCGGCTCTTCGCTCAAGCTGACTGTTGCCAAATGGTTGACACCGTCAGGCCGGGAAATCGATAAAGGCGGCATTGAACCGGATATTACTGTGCCTATGTCGCAGGAAGATTACGATGCCGGACGTGACCCCCAGCTTGACCGGGCGTTTGTCGAAATCAATCGTTAACTCTGGTATAGTAAGAATAATACAGCTTACACATTTATTGTTCGAGCCCCAATGGGGTCGAGAACTATTAACCCTTTAACTTCTCGACTCGCCCACGACTCTAGTAGAGTCGGGGGCTCTCTCGAAGAATAATAATCAAATTGTGCGTAAATCATATAATAAGTTTTGTTAAGTTGAGGAGGGTAGTGTGGCTGACAGCGAACAGGGTACTGACGGTCCGCTTATAACCAATATGCCGTCGGACTATACGGCGCAAAAGATGGACAATCGCGCGCCCATTGAGAGTATGTTTCCTGCCGCCCAGCCGCCGGCTCCCCTCTCCCCTCCCCCTGTAACCGGACCGGTTGAAAATGTTGGGACATCTTTGGACGGTAATAATCCAAATCAGGCCTCGGTTATGGCGCCTCCCGATGTTGCGCCACCACCGGCTCCCCCGTCCCCTTCTTTTGGCGCTGTTACGCCCCCTGTTGAGCCAACTGAAGAACGGGACGGCGACGCTTTCCTTGATCAGCTTCTTGCCGGCCAGGCTGGCAGTGGCAGCCAAAATCCGCCTCCCGCGTCTCCTGCCCCCGAACCGCCTCCCGCCGATGTTCTGCCGGCAACGCCCCCGACCCCCGAGCCGAGCGCCTCTTCATCTATTCCTCCCGCGGCAGACTTTCCGGGAGAGTCGGAAACGGTAGATTTACGGCAACCGACGCCATCGCCGATTCACGAGGCGCCGACTGCAAATAGCCAACCGACTCCCAAAAAATCATCCGGCGTAGTAGGTTTGATTATTGTGCTTATCATTCTGCTTGGCGGAGTGGTGGTGGCATATATGCTTTTTATCAATAAGCCAAGCGATTTAGCCGTTTCGCCATTAGGTGGCACTAGTACCGATTCGACCCTTACGGGCGGCAAAAACAAAACGAGCGTAACGGCCGAATCACTAACCGGCATTGACTTAACGCGCCATACCGATTTAACCAATCTTCAGAAGGCCTTAGAGCAATATTTCGCTGCCAACCAGAAGTACCCTGTCAGCCCGACTGCCACCCAGACGCAAGACGCCGCCAGTCCCCTGCAAGCTCTGATGCCGCAATACTTATCAAAAATTCCTGTTGACCCGAGCGGCGGTACAAGATATTATGGCTACGAGAGCGCTGACGGCAGCACTTACTCTCTCACTGCGGTTTTTGACGCGTTGCCCAGCGGCATCACGGCCACTGCTACTGCCGACGGTGGCTATCAAATAACGTTGTCACCGGGTGTTGTATTGTCATCAAATACCGCCACGACCGATGCTGCCATTGCCGCTCCGCCCAATACACCTTAAATTCTCCAATATCCATTAACAAGGAGTCCATATGTGGTTATGGCTTCCCCTCGGCTTAGTCATCATAATATTGCTTTGGTTGGCGCTGACTTACAACGGCTTAATCTCGCTCCGCAACCGAACCAAAGAGGCATGGAGCGACATAGATGTTCAGTTGAAAAGGCGCTATGACCTTATCCCCAATCTCGTCAAGACGGTCAAAGCGTACGCGAAACATGAAACCAGTGTTTTCGAAAAAGTGACCGAAGCCCGCACGGCGGCC
>DATEBX010000021.1:0-4634 GCA_035287145.1 Patescibacteria group bacterium
GCCTTGAAGGATATTTCTCACGATTAAAGGCAAAATACAGACAGCATCGAGGATTAAGCAGAGACAGAAGATCAGATTATTTCCAGTGGTTTTTTACTTTATGCGGACGATAAAAAACAACAATTTTATGACATTATGCCCGCAATGACAATTGCGTAAGTCGTGTAATAAGAAATAAACGGAGATAATATTAATGGAAAAATACGAGATTACTTATCTGGTGGCTGACGAGTCGGTACTTGCCGGCAAGCCGGTGGAAAAAGCCATTGAAAAAGCCGAAGGCAAGATTGTTTCAGCCAAAGTTTGGGGACAAAAAGAACTGGCTTATCCCATTAGCAAAGTTAAAAGCGCTTTCTACGCCACTATCGTAGCGGAGCTCGATGGCGCGGCGATTGCCGGCCTCGATAGGGCATTGAGATTGAACCCGCTCGTTATTCGCGCTCTCATAGTGAAGGGAGTTTACGAGCCCAAGCCGATAGTGGAATACAAGCCGGTTAAAAGGGAAACAGTTGAGCCAAAGGGTGCCGTAACCCTTCCGGAAATAAAAGTAGCCGCGAAGCCGGAAGCGGAGCAGAAAGCGCCTCCGTCAAGTCCCGAAAAGCCGATTAAAACTGCTGAAAAGACAACTCTAGCTCCCGAAAAAGTTACCGCCCGCAAACCCGCCGCCAAACCGGCGAAGAAAGCGGAAGGGATTTCCGACGAGGAGCGCTTGGCGCAACTCGAGGGAAAACTGAAAGAATTACTGAAAGAATGAAGCTATTAGTTAAGGGTTAATGCACGGAGGTGCATGATGTTAAATCTCAATCGAGCGATGGTGCTGGGCAACGCGACCCGCGATGCCGAGATGCGCTACACCCCCAACGGCCAAGCAGTGGCGAACTTCGCGGTGGCGACCAACCGAAGGTGGAAAAACCAGGCGGGGGAGATGCAGGAAGCGGTGGAATATCATGAGATTACTGTGTGGGGCAAACTGGGCGAGATTGCCAATACCATCATCAAAAAGGGTACGAAAGTTTACGTTGAGGGGCGATTGCAGACCCGCAGTTGGGAAGCGCAAGACGGCAGCCGCCGCCAGCGAACCGAAATAGTGGCGGAAAATATCATCGCGCTAAGCCCTCGCGGCGAAGTATCGGGGGATTATGGCGATTCGGCGACAGCGAGTTCGCCGGCCGCAGAACCTGCCAGTGCGCCGGCGCCAACAGCTCCTAAAACAGAGGAGAGCAAAACAGAAGACAAGCCGGAAAAAGACAAAGAAACAAAGAAAAGCGATGCCGCCGACGAAGGTGAAATCAACCTCGACGACATCCCCTTCTGAAGTAGTTCATAAAGTTAGCAAGTTTGTAAGGTTTATAAAGTAAAATATTTAATCCGCAGACCATATAAACTTTATGAACCTTATAAACCTTATGAACTTTAAAACTAATTTTCCTGAAAGGAAACTATGCCTCACACAAAATGCTGGTTTTGCAAAAAAACCGTCAAAGTCATAGACCACAAGGACGCGAATATCGGCCGCTATTTGACGAATTGGGGGAAAATCAAACCGTCAAGCGACAGCGGAGTTTGCGCCAAACATCAGCGACTCTTAACCGAAGCCATCAAGCGCGCCCGCTTCCTGGCACTCTTGCCGTACACAAAAAGATAATTCAATAATTTCACGACTTACGCATTTACCCCACCCAACCCGCCTCGACCGACTTCGAGTCGGACGGGCCTCCCCTAGGTAAGGGGAGGAGCGGAGGGGTCAATTCAGCATTGCGTAAGTCGTGCGATTAGTAAATTTTATGTATACTCTTTCCGACTTACAAACAGGTACTTACATTCTCTGGCAGAACGAGCCGGCGCAGATTATATGGCGTGAGCATACCAAACTCGGCCGCGGCGGCGCCATACTGCGCACCAAAATCCGCGGGCTGGTGAGCGGCGCGATATATGACCATACTTTTAAGGGCAGCGACGCGGTTGAAGCGGCGGAGGTCAGCCGACGCCGCGCCCAGTTTTTGTACGGCGAGGGCGACAAACTTAATTTTATGCTGCAGGACGACTTTGACCAGTTTTCACTTAATAAAAAAATAGTAGGAGCGCCGGTAAAGTTTTTGCAAGACGGAATGGAGGTTGAAGTATTGTTATATGGCGATAAGCCGATTAATATCCAGCTCCCCGTTAAAGTTGAACTGAAAGTAACCTACGCCGAGCCGGCAGTGCGCGGCAATACGGCGCAGGGCAATGTCACAAAAATCATCGAGCTTGAGGGCGGCGCCAGAATCAATGCCCCGCTCTTTGTGAAGTCGGGAGATGTGGTGCGCGTCAACACCCAAACCGGCGCCTATGTCGAACGCGCCTAGTTGGATTGTTGGAAATATTGTTCGAGCCCCAATGGGGTCGAGAACCCTCTGCACACTTCCGAAGTGTGCAATTTGCAGGTTCAAAAAATAGAGTTTGGGTGTAGCGCTAGGCTTTTGTAGGCCACGATTTCCTGCCCGTCCGTAGCCCCGACGAAGTTGTGAGCGTAGGCGTGAGCGTGCCGATTCGCGTGTCTTATTCGAGTGTAATTAGCGTTTCCATTCGTGTGTATTAGCGTGATTTGGATTCGCGTGTATTCGAGTGATATATCTTTGTGCTATATTGTAATTGCTAACGTCGCGTTTAACTTGCGAGTGATGCAAATTGACAAATCAACTAGCGATGCCCTCGGCATTGTTTTGCGAATCCCACCCAGCGAACGGAGGTGACAGGTCAATACTAAGCGCAAGGAGCGAATTCCTCATAGTCCAGCACATGCATGGAAGTGAACGTATTGCATCGGGTCTGCGTCTTCCGGAACGCATGGATAAGCCGAGCGAGTTGCGTTCCAGAATTCTGTGTGCAATGGCAATGGCGCGAGCGGCCGTAGATGCCCTCCCCAATATGCCATTTCCGTGTCCTGGCTGTACGATTGCGGAAGGTGACTAGTCCTGCCACCAGAGGTGGGAGAAGGGATGGTGAGGTGAGCAATGGGTTCCGACTCGTCTCCTGTAGATGATGTCTGCAGGAAGTGTCACACAGATCCTTGGTTTGTCTGCCCGACGGAGGGAAGCGAGATAGATAGGCTCATTCGAGGATTCATAATCGTCCCGTGCCCCAAGTGTGGCAAGTCGGGAGTAGGGCCGATAGATCCTCGCGCCGCCGTGAAGGAGGCGTGTGTTTGACTGCTAGTGAAAGTTCCACTTAACACCCAGCTCGGCGTAACCGCCGAGCTGGAATTATATTAATAGAATTTAACCTAAAACAACCCGCGTACACCAAACAACCCGCGTACACCTCCGAGGTGTACGCAAGCCGGTAGGTTTTATTTTTCGAAGGGGGTTTTGACGACCTTTTTGGCCTCTTCGATGCCTTTCTTGGCCGCGCCGCCCACGGCTTCAAGTCCCTCTTTGCTGACCTCGCCCACGGCCTTTTCGGCGCCGGCGGTCACCTCGCTTACGGCATCTTCAGTGCTTTTGCCCGATTCTTTCAATGCTTTGACCGATGCGATAAAGACGCTCTTAACCCCCACCGTCACGTCAACCGCGCCTTCTTTGCCGAGCTCGATGACCGCTTTAAAGACCTCGGCTATGTCGTGCGTCCCTTCTTTGACTACACCTGTTGCCGCGGACATTATCGCCTCCGTCGCCTCACCGGTTCCCTCAACCGCGTCTTTAAAAACCTGCTTAAGACTCATATACCCTCCTTTTAATGCTTTCTATTACCTACTTTATTATTTTACCACCCATAATACTACGTGACAATTTGCATCCCTTACCGAACCGCAATCACACCCCTGGGGTGTGATTGCGCCGGTTCAGGGCGCAGGGATTTTCGAGAGGTCGCCGCCGAGGATTGTCGGCCGCATAACCAGTACTTCGTCAGTATAACCCATGGCGGGAATGGGATTCAGGAGATAGATGGGTTTACTTAATACATGGGCAAAGCCCATCTCCAGGAATGTATTGCCGCCAATGTAGTTTTTCGTGCCTCCCTTGTCGTAGTTAAGCACCAGAATCGCATCGGATTTTTGGATGAGTTTATAATGCCGGCGAATGAGGTCTTTGGCGATTTTCTTCCGGGCACTTTCCCCGCCTTTTATGTCCTCGCCGCGGTCAATGTAGCCGTCCACATCATCCGGCATAAAACACCTCCACCCTCTCTTTTCGAGAGTTTTTTGTGCTTCTTTCAGCTCTCCGGCAAACGCCATACTCCCACAAACCGCTATTTTCATTTATTTTCTTTGATTTACGAAGCCACCAATATATTTTGTTTTATAAATTTCCTTTCCCGCATGGCTGATGGTTTCTTCACCGGAGAAGTTTTCGATTTCGCCGGTGGACAAATTTCTGTAAATAAAATTGCCCTCGCGGTATTCGGCAGGACCGCGAAATGGCTTATCCTTCGGGATAAGTGACAATGCTCTTTGTAAAACGCCGTAGACTTTCTCGAAGTTGGACACGGATTCCGCGACCCAGCCGTAATAGATCAGGGTATAGTATGAAATTGCCACCAATGATACCTTATAAATATGAAAACGCATTTTGGCTGTATTTACTGCGGTTCCAAAAGGTTCTGGAGGGTGCGCAGAAATCATTTCAAGTGCGTCAAATGCCGCAAAGAAATAACCA
>DATEBX010000022.1:0-3401 GCA_035287145.1 Patescibacteria group bacterium
ATGACAAAGAACTAGATATCTATACAGTATATGATTGGATTTTCGCCAATTCTTATGGTAAGATTGGCTTTATGGCAAATCTAAAAGTTATTTTCGTTAAAGGTGCTCGTAAACACAACTTAAAAAATATCGACGTAAGTATTCCGCGCGACAAGCTGGTGGTGGTGACCGGGCTGTCGGGAAGCGGGAAGTCAACTTTGGCGTTCGATACCATTTACGCCGAAGGTCAGCGCCGTTATGTCGAATCGTTGTCAAGCTACGCTCGCCAATTCTTAGGGCAAATGGAAAAACCGGAAGTTGACTACATAGAAGGTCTTTCGCCGGCAATATCCATTGACCAAAAATCGGTTTCGCGCAATCCGCGCTCAACGGTCGGCACCGTTACGGAAATTTATGATTACTTGCGCGTTCTTTTTGCCCGCCTCGGTAAGCCTTATTGCCCCAAGTGCGGCCACCCCATTGACGCGCAAACCGTTGACCAGATGATTGACATCATTACCGATTTACTGGCGGTAAAAGAGATAACGATTTTGGCGCCCGTGGTGCGCGGTCGAAAGGGCGAGTACATTGAGCTAATTAAAGATTTTGAGCGGAGGGGATATTCGCGAGCTAAAATAAACGGCGAGATTGTTTCACTTAACCGGCCGCCCAAACTGGCGCGTTACAAGGCGCACACCATTGAAATAATTACCGATAAAGTTAGCGTTCCCTTCGGTCATTCCGAGCATGGTCGAGGAATCCCTCAATCTCGATCAGAAAGGGATCTCTCGACAGAGCCTGCCCTGAGCTTGTCGAATGGGCTCGAGATGACAAACAATGATTTCAGACTCCGCCTTACCGAGGCGGTGGAGAACGCGGTTGGTTTAGCCGACGGTTTAATAACTATTGTTTCCGGTAAGGACGAGTTGAATTTATCAAACAAACTCTCTTGTACTCACTGTGACTACGGGGCTTTTCCGGCACTCGAGCCGCGCCTGTTTTCATTTAACAGTCCCTACGGCGCCTGTGCCAAATGCCACGGTCTCGGTGATTTTCAAGAGTTTGACGCCGACTTGGTCTTACCAAATCGAAATAAAACCATAGCCGGCGGAGGCATCTTGCCGTGGAGCTACCGCGCCAATAATTGGTGGGGAATGGTGATTCACGCGGTCTGTCTCCACTATGGCATAAACGAACTGCGCTCCATAAAAGATTTGCCGGCGCGTCAGGTGGAACTGTTGCTATACGGCCGAGGGGCAAATGGCGCCATACTCATGGAACACCGTTCGAAAAGCGGCCACGAATTTCGCTGGCAAATGCGTTGGCGCGGCATTATGAAAATGTTGGAGAAGCGTTTTCACGAGACAACTTCGGAGGCGGTGCGTGATGATTTGACAAAATATATGACCCAGCAGCCCTGTCCCGATTGCCACGGCCAGCGTCTCAAACCGGAAGCGTTGGCGGTAAAGATAAATACTAGTGTGTCATTGCGAGGAGTCAGCGACGCGGCAATCTCGTCAGCGGAAGGCCCAGATTGCGGAGTTTATCCCGAGGAAACGAGGGACCCAATTGGGGCTCGCAATGACAAAGGGGTTGTATTGCCAGGCCTTGCAATGACAGGCGCTAATATCGCC
The DNA here is from genome assembly GCA_035287145.1 of Patescibacteria group bacterium. Lineage (GTDB taxonomy): Bacteria > Patescibacteriota > UBA1384 > UBA1384 > UBA1384 > DATEBX01. The sequence continues at coordinate 1,614 of DATEBX010000022.1, forward strand.
AACCTCTGTGATATGAGCATCGTCGCGCTAGATGAGTTCTTCAACCAGTGGCAGTTGAGCAACCACGAACAAAAAGTGGCGAGCCGGCTGGTGGATGAAATAAAAGCGCGATTGCATTTTCTGGTTAATGTCGGTTTGGGATATCTGACACTGGCGCGCGCGTCCAAAACTCTTTCGGGCGGCGAGACCCAGCGCATACGCTTGGCCAGCCAAATCGGCTCCGGTTTGGTGGGTGTTTTGTATGTGCTTGACGAGCCGTCTATCGGTTTGCACCAAAGGGATAACCTATGTCTTATGAAGACGCTTATGGCGTTGCGCGACTTAGGCAACACGGTGTTGGTCATTGAACACGACGAGGAAACCATGCGCCTGGCCGACCACATCATTGACTTGGGGCCGGGCGCGGGACAGCACGGCGGCTATTTGGTGGCGGAGGGGAAAGTCGCCGACATCGTAAAAAATAAACAATCCTTGACCGGTCAGTATTTATCGGGGCAACTTAAAATCGGGTATCGCGCGACGCGCCGCAAGCAAACGGGGAATTATTTAACTGTTAGAGGCGCGAGTGAGAATAATCTTAAAAATATTAATGTTCGCCTGCCCATCGGCGGGCAGTTTATCTCGGTTACCGGCGTTTCGGGCAGCGGCAAATCAACTCTCGTCCACGAAATACTTTATAAAACGCTGGCGCACCGGCTAAATAAGGCATGGGAAAAACCGGGCAAATTTCAAGAAATCGAGGGGGTGGAATATCTCGACAAAGCCATTCTCATAAACCAGTCGCCCATCGGACGAACGCCGCGCAGCAATCCGGCGACTTACACTAAAACTTTTGATTTAATTCGCGAGCTATTTGCCGCTACGCCGGAGGCGAGGGTGCGGGGATACGGCCCTTCGCGTTTTTCTTTCAATGTGGCGAGCGGCGCGGGCGGCGGCCGATGCCAAAAGTGCCGCGGCGACGGTGTCCTCAAAGTTGAGATGCATTTTCTGCCCGATGTTTACTTGCCCTGCGACGTGTGCGGCGGCAAGCGTTACAACCACGAAACCCTGCAGGTGCGCTACAAGGGCAAAAACATTGCTGAAGTGCTGGCAATGACCATTGACGAAGCTCTGGAATTCTTCCAAAATATCCCGCGACTTAAAGATAAGTTGGGGACGCTTAACGATGTCGGCTTGGGCTACATTCATCTGGGCCAGGCCGCCACCACGCTTTCGGGCGGCGAAGCGCAAAGGGTAAAATTGTCGACCGAGCTCTCGCGGCGCGCCACCGGCAAAACGATATATATTTTAGACGAGCCGACCACCGGTTTGCATTTTGCCGATGTCGCTAAACTGCTCGAAGTTTTGCACCGGCTGGTGGACGGCGGCAACACGGTGCTGGTTATCGAACACAATCTTGATGTCATAAAAACCGCCGATTACATCATAGACCTTGGACCGGAGGGCGGCGAAGCGGGTGGGCGAGTGTTGGCCGCCGGCACTCCCGAGATGCTTGCCGGCATCAAAACATCCTTCACCGGACAATACCTCAAAAAATATCTCAATACCCCCATTACCACCGCGTAGGTGGTAATGGGGGAAGGGAACGGGAGGAGAAGATTGTTTGGTGCTAATTAATGGATTACAGTGATAGTCATGAAACATTTGCGCGAAGTAGCGAAATTATTGCCGGAGGCACCCGGGGTGTACATTTTTCGTGGGAGCGACCATGCTGTTATTTACGTGGGGAAAGCGGTGAACCTGCGCCGGAGGGTGGGGAGCTACCTTGTGGGGGCTCACGATGACAAA
>DATEBX010000023.1:0-8169 GCA_035287145.1 Patescibacteria group bacterium
CGCCGGACTTTTGTTGCTCCTCCCTTAAGCTTTTAAGCAATGCCTCGGTATCGGGGCTATCGGCATTGGCTGTCAATGCACCCGTCGCATTTTTAAGGGCCGTACTGCCGCTTTTTGGTTTGGTGCCGGAGGAAGTGGCGCTACTCGCGCCGCTATTTGAAGCGATACCGCTATCGTCACTCGACGTGGCCGCGGCGCCGCTACCACTACTGGCATCATAGGCATAAACCGCGAAGCGATAATTATATCCCGCGTTGCTACCTTCCGTGATACCATAGCCGAGAGTGTATGATGCTTGGGGACACTGGTACCAGACGGCGTGGTTGCTATCGGCCTGGGTGAGTTGAATAATGCCATATGGGTGGGGTATGGCGACATCGGTAAAGTCGAAAGTTACCCATTGAGCCGTACTGTCAATAGTTTGAGTTTTTGTGGCAATGGTTTGCACCGAAGTATCTGTCGCGCTTAGAAATGTGGCTTTGACTTGAGATGTACCGCCAATATCGGTCTTAATATATACCGCTATCGCGTCAAGGGTATTTTTTGAGGGCATTAACACTTGGGCCGGCTCGTGGCTTAGAAAGGTATAGGGAGAGTTGGGACTGATGGCATACTGGCACGCCTGGTCAATCGGCGCCAAGGCGTAAGCTCGCGAAACAGGCCAGCCAGCAATAACGATTGCAACAACCAGCAGATAAACCCCAAAAGATGTTGGTTTATTTACTTGCACAATTACATTATACACGATTCGTACCTCACTTATCGAAGAGGATTAGTTCATAAAGTTATAAAGTTTTTAAAGTTCATAAAGTAGGATAGTTCATAAAGTTCATCAGGTTCATAAGGTTTTTAAGGTTCCGTACTTTACAAACTTTATAAACCTTACAACCTTACAAACTCTACTGACCTTACGAACTTTATAAACTAGATTCTCTTTTATGATAAAATATAAGTATGACAAAAAAATCAGAAGGTGAAGAAGCAAAAAAAACCGTGAGCGCCAAGGCGGAGAAACCGGAAGAGCCGGAGGCAAAAAAGCCGCAGGATACCAAAGAGAAAACACCGGCGCCGGAAGAAAAGCCGGAAGAGAAAAAAGAGACGGAAAAACCAGCCGAAACTGGCGCCGGCCAGCCGCCGGCGCCGGTTCAAGAGGAAAAAAAATCCTCTAAAACCTGGCTTTGGGTTTGCGGCTGCGGCGGCTGTGGTTGCCTTGCCTTGCTAATAATTATCTGGCTGATAATCAGCTTTTTCGGGGGCGCGGGCGGCCTTTTGGGTCTCATTGGCAGCTGATGATAAGGAGGAAACGTGGTGGAGAAAGAAAATACCGTTGCCGCACCGGCAACAACACCGGCGCCAGTATCAAAAAAAGGGTTCCGCTGGTGGTATTGCTGTATCATCGCCGTTATCGTTTTAGTTCTACTGGCTATTCTATACTTCGGACTTGCATATGTACTAAATAAGCTCAATGGCGGCTCGCGGGGCCCAACCAGCAAGGCCACCGGTGAACTGAAGGTGGCAACGCCCAAACTGGAAGAGGCCAATACTAAAAGCGCCACTTTCTCTTCGGCTGGCGGCGTTATGTCGGTGCGCGGCAATGACGGCACTCTCTACACTTTGACTGTTCCACCGGAAGCGCTCATTCTTCCCTCTACGGTAACCATAACCTCACTTTCCGAGTTGCCCCTCTCCGGTATCGATAGGGCCACCGCCGGCAACGGCGTCGCGCTCGCGGGCAAATTCTCCTTTATCCGTCCGGCCTATCTGACTATTCAACCCAACACCGAGAAACTCGGCAAGAAAGCGAAAGCCGATTATTGCAGCGTCGGCTCGGCGATGTATGAACCGGAAGTTTGCGCCGGTTTGGCGAAAATCCCCTTCGGCCTCGGTGTCGCGCCGGGGCAGGTATTGGCCGGTGTTCATCCGGAGAGAAGCAACCAAATTCTTCTTGAACCAACGGTCTACACTGGTATGAAAAATACCACCAATGGCATAATCTATTGGCCCGGTAATTATTTTGCCGCCAAAGTCGACAAGGACACAGTGGAAAAATTTGCCAAAATGACACTCGACAATGGCGCCGATATCGTTAATCTAGGTGAGACATATATCCACCTGGCAGCGCTGGGCGGTGACCTGACACCATATAAATCGGAAATTGCCCGCTTCGAACGCGGCAAAGACGATTATCCGCGTGAGGTTCTGAAGGATGCTATGGTAGCGTTGGCGATTGGTGATAAGAACACGGCAACGGCGCGCGTTAATGGTTACAAAGATACGATCTCAAAAAAATCAAAGGATATTCGCTCGACTTTCATCCCGTGGATGCGTTACGCGGCAATCACGATGCAAGTTGACGCGCAAGTGGCGCGTAAAGGTAAAAAAATATCATTCGGCGGAACCCATATCGCTTACGCTTCGGAGGCGCAATTGCAGGACTGGAGCGAGGTGCGCAATAGAAACGACGGCGGCGACCAGTCCAATAACCCGCCTCTGCGCGATTACGAAGGTGATAACGGCGTTGACTATGGCGACGACAGGGGCAACTCAAGTTCGTGGAACGATATTTGGAACAATCTCTTTCCGCCCGACAGTCCCGAGCCCGACCCCGGCAATGGCGGCGGCGATAATATTCAAGATTGGGGTGACGTCGCGGCTAACGACGCGGCGCAAAGAAATGCCGATGACGATATTGCTAACGGCTGCTGGGATACACTAAGCAAGGAGTACGCGAGTATGTGCGAAAAAGCCGATGCCGTACGCACTCTCATAGCCCTGGGACGTGTTAATAAAGATACCCAGCCGATTTTCGCCGATATCTTGGCGGCTTGCGCGGCGCAGTGCGGCACTCTGGCCGAGTGCGAGGGTATCGGTGATATTGGCGACCGCTGGGGCAACCAAGATATTATAAATGCCGTTCAGAAACGGATGATTGATATTCTCCAAGACGCGGAAACCTGCGACATTGTCAAGAAAAAAGGCCTCGCCGATTACGGCCAAAACGAATGTAAAACCATCGAAGATTATTAGCGCCGGCGATAATCCCAACCCTGCGTTCTCTTGATTTTTTGTCCCTAAAAGGGTAGTCTTGGAATTGTCTTGCGCCTTAACAATTAATAAATCTATTCCGCGGTAGCTCTCCGCCAACTGGCGGAGGTAGGGCAGTTGGCTCTGCCGATTGGCGGACAATTTAATTCTATGTATTCTACGTGTATTCTGATTGTATGCATTATGTTTACACTATCTACAACAAGGATGCCGCCAGAATTTACACCGGTGAAACAGAAAGCCTAGAAAGAAGGCTAGAATGGCACAACTCGAAAAAGTTTAGCCGGTCATATACTGCAAGATTCAATGGGATTTGGCAACTAATATATTTCGAAGAAGTATCTGACCGAAAAAAAGCCCTTGTTCGCGAAAAGCAGCTCAAGAGTTATCAGGGTCGGATATTTCTTAAAAAGTATATTCCGCGGTAGCTCAATGGTAGAGCAGTTGGCTGTAGAAATGCAGCTCCCATAGGAAACTTTGGGATGAATAATCTCGGGATAACGGTGAAGGCTAAGTCTTAGTACTAGGATAAGCTAATACCGTGGGAACCCCGTCTTGGCGGGGGCGCCGTAGAGACTAGATACCGAGGTGCCTAAGTCGCGAGATATGGCAAAGATATAGTCCACGCCTACTGGAAACAGTGGGATTAAGTGTAACCAATTGGTTGCTGGTTCGAATCCAGCCCGCGGAGCCAAAAAGATTTAATTATGCTAAGATGGGATTGTGGTAATTGGAAAAGGTAACCTCTTTAGACGAAGCGTGGCGCGATGGAAAGGAGGCGCATTGTATAATGGCAGAAGCGGAACACGATTACTCGAGACATATTGAAGAAATTGACAAGCAGCTGATGGCCATCCAGCGGTCAACTCGAACTGTGTTTAAATTATTTCAGCCATTTCATGAAAAAGCCCGCGAGAGGTGGCGGTGGTATTATAGGTGGCACGTAAAACCCGGTACTAACAAAGTCCATTGGACAATTTTTGGGGTATGTAATGTACTAGCAATAATCGGCATAATGTCCGCTATTTTATCGCCGGCAAATATTACAAAAGCCACTTCGGAAACGACGGCTCTTTCCAGCGATTCTAATTTCATTACCCTAAAAATACCTAACGGGACAATCACGGCTGATAAATTAGTCGGCAGTGATATTACCACAGTCGGAACCATAACTTCTGGGGTTTGGAACGGAACCGACATCGCGTGGGTCAAAATCAATAAGAGCAATTCTTCGTTAGCCGACCTTACCACAAGATCGGCTGGGGATTTGACTAGCGGAACTTTATCCGAGTCCCTGCTTCCCAATAATGTTACTAAACTGGGCAATACTTTTAATAGCGCCGGTCACTTGGTTCAGTTAAATGCCTTCGGCTATCTTCCGGCCATAAATGGCGCCGCCTTAACCAATCTTTCCAAATCTCAAGTTGGGCTAACAAACGTCGAGAATACCGCCCTATCAACTTGGACCGGGTCAACCAATATTGCCTCCCTGGGAACAGTCAATACCGGCACATGGCAAGGAATGGCCATCGCAGACAGCTATATTTATTCGTCATCTAACTGGAATTCCGCTTATGCTCACATTGCGGATATTAACAATCCTCATTCGGTCACGGCGAACCAGGTCTTACCCGATCAGCTCGGCCAAAGCGGTAAAATATTGGGCACTGATGGCGCCAATGTCTTTTGGGCCAATGATTTGAACAGTATCGCGTGGGGAACAATAACCGGAACCCTATCAGCCCAGTCAGATTTGAGCGCGGCCCTTTTTGGCAAGGAGCCCGTACTTGCTTCCGGAACCATAAGCCAATATTATCGCGGCGATAAAACATGGGCCGCGCTGGACAAAGGCACAGTCGGCCTTTCCAGCGTTGAGGATACCGCTTTGTCAACTTGGGTCGGTTCAACTAATATTACAAATCTCGGGACTATCAATACCGGCTCATGGAACGGCAGTAACATCGCGTGGAGCAAGATAGATAAAACCGGCAGCAGTTTGGCCGATCTCGCCACAAGGTCCGCCGGAGATTTGACTAGCGGAACCCTTTCCGATTCACGACTCTCGTCCAACGTTACATTACTGGGCAATGCAACAACTGGTACCGGCAACCTCGTCAGATCAAATTCTCCAACAATAACCGACAATTTGGACATTAACGCTCATATAAAATCAACCCAGACTACAGCTCCGACCATTAGCGCACCGCTTCGTTGCGGCACTGCCGGCTATTCCGCCAGTGTCGCCGCCGGCTCAACTGACTTGGCTGGTTCCTTTACGATTAGCGCCGGCACTGGCACCCCCAGAGACACCTGTGACACAATCATTACCTTCAATACTGCGTATAACACGGCGCCCAAGGCAGTGATGGTTAGCCCCGGCAACTGCTCCAACGCCGCAAACTGCAGCGCGCATAAAGAACTAAATGTTTCCGCTGTCACCACCACTTCGTTTGGCGTTAAAATGAACAATAATCCGACGGCCAGCGAAGTTAATACCTGGTATTACTGGGTCATAGAATAATAATCGCCATAAGTTTTAATATTAATATTGCCAAAGGATGTGTATGAAGTATATTTTGAGGCCTCGCTACATTATCCTAATAATAGTATTAGTGGTTGTCATTGCTGGCAGCTGGTATCTGTTTTTTGGGAGACAAACCAGGAATTCCTTAAAAAGCAACATTGTTAACGACGGCTATTCAGCAGTCTTTCTTGTCAACGGACAGGTTTATTTTGGCAAATTAGGCAAACCGGAGACCGACTACACAGTTTTAACGGAAATATATTATTTGCAAGTTGACCAGCCAATTCAACCCGCTCAAACGAAAACTTCCGACCAGCCGCAAATTTCCTTGGTCAAGCTTGGCGATGAAATTCACGGCCCTAAAGACGAAATGAAAATAAACAAGGGTCAGATTCTATTTATTGAAGACCTGAAAAGCGATGGCCGGGTAGTCAAAGCCATCGAGGCCCGTAAATAAGTTTCAATCAATCTTGGAAGGCATAGAGGGCCAAACAATAAACGACTAGCATAAAAATAGCCGTTTTTTGTTATGGAGACGTAGGGCCACATGTCATCTTGAATAATTTTCGGAAATAATTATAATTGGCTAAACATGCGTAACTTGACAATTTTAGCCTCATGGCCAGGAAGGCGGAAGTTTATGTAATTAAATTTCCGACTACTGGCTACGAGGAGACTGGCATAAAACGACCTTTGACCTCGATCGAGGTCTTGCTGCGAGGCGACCTCACCGAAGACCAACTGCTCGACTACATCGCTCGGGTCAAGGAAACAGGCATCAGAGTGACAACAGCCGATACATGGAATACTCTCGTCGCTCACCCGCGGGCTATCGCGGCCTGCGATGAGGTCTGGGCCAATATCTATCCGTTCTGGGAAGGAGTCGCTATTGAGCAAAGCATCGGGCGACTTGAGAGCGGCTATGACCAGATTAAAGCCGTTGCCGGCGGTAAAAGAGTTATCATCGCCGAGACCGGCTGGCCCTCAGCTGGCAGTGCCCACCAAGCGGCCGTGCCCAATCCCCAAAACGAAGCCAAGTACTTTACCGACTTCGTGAGTTGGGCCAACACCCGAAACGTCGACTTCTACTACTTCGAGATGTTTGACGAGCTCTGGAAAACCGAACCGGGCTGGGTCGGTTCTCACTGGGGCCTTTGGGATTCCAATATGCGGTTGAAGCCAGATTGCGCGAGCGGCTTCTCGATAGTCCCCTGAACTTGATGCAAGGAAGGAGTACAGACATGAAGGTACTAGGTGCCACGATGAGCACGTTCCTGCTTCTGTCTGGATGCGCACTGTTCGGCCAATTCCCGTTCACCTACGACCCAATCCCCGGTGTGCCGCAAGCAGTCAACGACCTTGGCCAGTTGATAGGCCAACAGCAGCACAACGTTGTCACCCCCGGGGGTGACGTGTGGAACCCAGGGTATTCCGACGTTGACCGGGCGGCGTTCGAGAACTCTAATGGGTTGGGGGAGATTGTCAGCTATGTGACCGCCAGCAGGGAGTTCAGGGACGGGGTTGACAGCATCAGAACGTTGCCGGCGGAAACCCAAGAGCTGGTTTTTGACAGCTACAGTACGCCTATCGACCCGACCTGGGCTATGACCGGCCAGATCGGCAACGGCACAACCGAGGCCGGTTATGATGTTGAGCAACAGATTGCCACGGCGCTGACGAACGCCGTGAGAGACGCCCTCTAACCTCCCCGTTTCACGCTCCAGCTACTTGTGGCCGCTCTCGCTTGAGAGCGGCCACCTTTTAAATACGATATAATGATAATAGCAATAATTATGGACCAATCATGAAACCAATAAAAATATTACTGTTCGTCTTTATCGCACTTATAGTGATAGTGGGGATTGTGCTGATTGTCTTTAAGCTAATAGATGCCAATACTACCACGAACGAGCCGTCTTCAGCGACCGAGGCCACCACGGACAAAGAGTATTTCAATGCGGTAAAAAAACAAGTCAAAGCCGCCGGCATCGATGTCTACTGGACCGATTCTGCCTGTGTTTTTGTCCGAACTTATGACGAGGATGGCGGAAAAGCGCTCGAAATCCGCGAGAAGCACGACGGCGCCGGTTGCCCCGGCGACCCGCAATTTTCGCCCCGTGTCGCGGCCTTCCGCATCTCCAAGTCCAATAAAGTTGAGTGGTTCGAACCCATCACCGGACAATACACCACACTCGCGGAATATAAGTCCTCGCTCGATGCGCTACCTCCGCCGTAGCCGCTGATTGAGACCAATAACTATCAAGCCGAGAATTAAGTATTCAATGAGAATAACCGTCCTATCAATACCAGCCAAGTCGAGATAACCGTAGGTTTGGCTCAAGTATTGGACAATAAAAGAGATTAACAGGAACGCGACGGCTATATTTAGCGCATTGGCACTTATAGATTTGCGCCGCAGGAGCCAAAAGCCCTGTAGTCCGTAAAACGCCACCCAGAATATTTGGCCGAACGCCAGCCAGTCGAAGTTATTGGCCGCCATCCAAGTCGGGTAATAGATAAGCGCCGCCGCAAAATAGGCCGCGCTCGGCAGAGCGGCAAAGGCAAGCAGAAACCGGTTGGGTTTTTTCCCGTGATAGAGC
>DATEBX010000024.1:0-2295 GCA_035287145.1 Patescibacteria group bacterium
TCGCCAAGGGCGGTATCAGAAAATCTCGGTTGCATCTTTATCTGGGAGAGTATGTCTGGCGTTACAATCACAGATCCTTGAATGTTAAAGAACAGACGAAATATTTATTAAATTTGGTGGCAAAAATTTGACTTTACCCTAAATAATTATAGGGGGAGGGTTGTAGAAATATTAAGAAAAAAAAGCGGCCAGCCTGGCAGTGCTTATTTTAAAAGAAGTTCCCATGCTTTGATAGAAGACTATGAAAAAAATAGGGAGGAATTAATAAAAGACAGGATAGAACAGTTGAGGGATTTAGCTAGAGGATATGAAGGACAGGGTGTAAAAGATGTACCGTCGTGGTGCGATCAGATGATTAGTATCCTAAAGCACAATGAGCAAATTAAAAAACAGCTTTTACGATTCTTGGTCTCAAGTATTATCTTTCTTGCGATTGGTACTCTGCTGGGTTTGGTAGTATTAGGTTTTGGGCCAAATCACCTCTCGATAATGGTTATTTGGTTAATAATGATTATTGGTCTATTGTCAATTTTTTACTCGGTAAGTGCAATGATAAGAATCGCAACCTATGCTATCGTCAATTAAGTATAATAGATTGACAGAACGGTAATAATACTATATAGTATATGGGTTAAATGGGGCTTCGCGGAGGCGGAAGCAAAGCGACGCCCTTTTTGTTTTGAGTTACACGGCTTACGTATACAAACCCTATGTCATCGCGAGCCCAAAGGGTGTGGCCCGTCTCGACAGACCAGCCGAGGTCTGGCGGACGATCTGGGCCCACCTGCCCGACTGTCCCTCCGGCCAAACCGTTCGGACGGGCATCGTTCAGGCGGGGATTGCTTCGGGCCATTGGCCCCTCGCAATGACATTTGTATGAGTTGTGGAATCAACTAAATACTATTAATGCCCAATACAAGCATTCGCAACATCGCAATCATCGCTCACGTCGACCACGGCAAAACCACGCTCGTCGACGGTCTTTTGAAACAATCAAAAACTTTCCGCGACAATGAAGCGGAGATGGGGCAAACTCTCATTATGGACTCTAACGACCAGGAACGTGAGCGCGGTATCACCATCCTGGCCAAAAACACGGCGGTAACCTACAAAGGCACGAAAATAAATATTATCGATACGCCGGGCCACGCCGACTTTGGCGGCGAGGTTGAACGGACGCTCAATATGGCTGATGGCGCCATATTGGTGATTGACGCGCAAGAGGGCCCCATGCCGCAAACGAAATTCGTTCTCAAGAAGGCGCTTGACCTTAACCTTAAAATCATCGTCGTTATCAACAAAATCGACAAACCTAACGCCCGCGTCCAGGAGATTATAGACCACACGAGCGATTTATTCTTGGAACTGGCGCAAGACGAAGCGCATCTCGACTTCCCCATTTATTACTCCATTGCCCGCGACGGCAAAGCGTGGCCGGAGCTGCCGGAGGATTTAGATACTCCCGCCGACCTCGGTTGCATCTTCGATGCTATTATTCAGCATATTCCTGAGCCGGTTGCCGACCCCAAAGGCGATTTTCAAATGCTTATTTCGGCGCTCGATTGGGACTCCTATCAGGGAAAGTATGCCATTGGCAAGATAACGCGCGGCGTGGCTCAAAAGGGTTTGTCGGTAGCGCTTGTGAACAGTGAAGGCACTAAGGAGCGCGGCAAGATAGATAAATTATTTGTCAACATCGGTCTTAAGCGGAGCGAAGTTGACAGTGTCGCCGCCGGCGATATTGTGGCCATTACCGGTTTGAAAAGCGCCAGCATCGGCGAGACCATCGCCGGCGGCGCCAGCCCCGAAGCTCTGCCCGCCATCACCATCGAAGAGCCGACGCTTTCCATGGCTGTTTCCGCCAATACGTCGCCTTTTGCCGGCCGCGAAGGCAAGCATGTTACCGGGCGCCAGATATTGGAACGCATCCAAAAAGAACTCGAAACCAATGTTTCGCTCAAACTGCGTATGGGGAGTGAGGGCGAGTATATTCTTTCCGGTCGCGGCGAACTGCACCTGTCGGTATTTATTGAAAATTTGCGCCGCGAAGGGTTTGAACTGCAGATTGGCAAACCGGAAGTTATAACAAAAATTATCGATGGCGTTCGGCACGAGCCGGTTGAGGAACTGACGATTGATGTCGAGGGTCAATACGCTGACAGCGTCATCGCCGAAGTTATTAGGCGCAAGGGGATTCTCCTGCGCCAAAACGCCGTGGCCGATGGCTCGACCCGCCTGGAATTTGAAATTACGGCCCGCGGCTTACTCGGTTTGTCCAACCACCTGCTGACCGTC
>DATEBX010000025.1:0-2440 GCA_035287145.1 Patescibacteria group bacterium
CCATATTTTTCGGTCCGCCGAAAAACCGCTGGTTGGAATGGTGTTGGCTTTCCGGCGCGCCGAGCGCCAGAACCGTCGGGCCTTGTCCGCCCTTGCTCGCGCTTTCGTGAATGAGCTGGGTAACCAAGTGATTAAAACCCTCAAGAAAGAACGAGTAAACCGGCATATATATTTCGCCCCTGCCGCTCGCGGCTGAAGCGAAAATAAACTCCGCCAGCTGCCATGCCGCGTTGCCTTCTTTCTGGTATTCGCCAATACCCATCGCCGCGCCTTGTTCGATAGCATTAATATCAAGACCAAGTAGGTGCGACGGGCCGTAAGCGGTGGCGGTGCGGCCGCTAAAGCGGCCGCCAATAGCGGGGTGCTCGATAACAGGCCATTTTATCACTGCCGCCAATTGACTCAAGGTACCTTTACCCGGTGTTGTTACCGCCACTATCGGATAATCTTCGAAAGCGCAAACATCCTCGAGCACGCCGACGGTATCGCCGGATTTAGAGATGGCTATTACGACAGTATCGGCTGGCGGATATTGGCTTTTTATGCGCGCGATAAAATCGGGTTCCATGGTGGGGACAATAGTGAGGTGCTTGGTGTAGGGCGTAAGGCGTAGGGCGCGCCAAAAAGCAAAAAGGGTGGAGATGGAGCCGCCATTACCGATGACGATAATATTTTTATACTTTGCGTACGGCGCGAAATCTTTTTTAATCTTGACCATGTCCGGCCGCCAAGCAATAAAAGGCGCGGCGAGGTCAACCCTAAACTTATTCTGACCTTTCGACTGATAGTTTTCGAAAGAAAGCTTGAGCATAAGACCTCCAAGAATTTCTAATTGACCTAATTTCTAATTCCTAAACAAATCCCAATTTTCCAATGACCCAAATGGTACGCTTTAGAAATTAGTAATTAGAACTTAGAAATTTTGATATTTATATCTATCTTATCACTCCCCGTTTGGCGCACAACTGCCCGAAATTTGATAAAATAGAATTAATTATCCAATACATGAATAGCGGGCAAGCCCTTGTCATTCTCGAGCCGGATGAAATCCGACATCGGGAATCCAAGCAGGTCTGGATCCCCGGGTCAAGCCCGAGGATGACAACTGTGTAAGCCGTGAATCATACAAATAAGGAGTATTAAAATGTCCGATAGTGATAATGTACCGCCGGAACCAAATAAAGAAACAACCCCTACCGGCAGTAAAGTATCTTTGTGGCAAAAAATAAAAACGCCGCGCGGCCGGCTCATAACTCTCATTGTTATTTTCGCAATAGTGCTAATCGGCCTTGTGATTTACGGCATCGTAGCCATGCGCAAACCCGGTACTGCTCCGACAGCCACAACCAAAGAAGAAGTGACAAAAGTGACCGCGCCGCTTGACGGTGTTATGACAACAAGCGATGTCGCCCAAAGGCATCCGCTCGCCATCGTAGTTGAAAATCATCCCGACGCCCGACCGCAAGTCGGCCTTGACAAAGCCAGTATTGTCTATGAGGTCATCGCCGAGGGCGGCATAACCCGTTTTATGGCGCTTTACGGCACGAGTGAAGCCGATAAGGTGGGGCCGGTGCGCTCGGCGCGAACTTTCTTTGTTGACTGGGTTTTGGGGTATAACGGGTGGCTCGGGCACGTCGGGGGAAATATGGACGCGCTTGACCAAATCAAAGCCGATAAAGTGCTGGACATTGACCAATTCGCCAACTCCGGCCCCTACTGGCGCGAACCGAAAAAGGGCTTGGCGACGGAGCACACGATGTACACCACTACCGCCAAACTGCGCGAGCAGGCCGCCAAAAATAAATTGTCAACCGGCAATAATTTTAAGGTTTACACGTTTAAGGACGACCCTGTTGGCGCCGCCAAGGAAGCTCTGCCAGCGGCGCAAAAAGTCGCGGTCAACTTCTCGACCGCTACTTACAACGTCGTCTATGATTATGACAAAGCGACAAACTCCTACAAACGCTCTATGGCCGGCAAGCCGCACAATGACCAAGCGACAGGCGCCCAACTTAACCCTAAAAATGTTATTGTGATGACGGTTGAGAGAAAATCAACGGTGACTCGCATCAACGAAAACGGCTATACTATGACCACTGTCGGCTCCGGCGCTGCCAAAATATTCCTTGACGGTAAAACTATTAACGGCACCTGGAAAAAAGACAGCAAAACCAGCCGCGAGGTCTTTCTCGATGAAGCCGGTAAGGAAATTACTTTTAACCGCGGCCAATTCTGGATTTGCGTCATCCCGCCCGAGGGAAGTGTGGTGGTATCGTAAGTAAGTTACAAGTCGAAAGTTAAAAATTACAAGTATTACAACTTGCGTATTTATCGTTCGAGGTAATCCGAGAACTATGAAGTTTATTAGTTCTCACCCCTTCGTGGTTCGAACAATAAACACATAAGTTGTGATATAGTTAATAAATAACTGCCAGGAGGC
>DATEBX010000026.1:0-4283 GCA_035287145.1 Patescibacteria group bacterium
ATTTTTTCCGCGACCGAGGCGGGAGCGGGCGAGGCGTGGCAGAAGCAGTACGGCTACGAGGGGTGGCAAAAGCACTATGGCTACGGAGAAACGAAAAAAGAGAGCGGCACTACAATGCGCGAGGGGGCGGTGAAGGCGGCCGACCTTGCGGAGGCGCGCCGCATGCAGGAGACCGACCGACGTTACCAGGAAGAGCTCCACAAGATCCGCTTGACGGTGATCGATCTTGCGGCACTGGATAAGGCCATACAGCGGCTGGATCAATGGCGCACGAACGAGTATCTCAAGGCGTGGCTTGAACGAGAAGTAAAGGCGCATGCGGCCGAAGTAAAAAGCAGGCACTATAGGGAATAAGGGCTGGTCGCGAATAAAGGTGGTACAATTTAGGTAATAAGGATTACACACATGGAGCAATCCCCATTAAGTCAGCAAAACAATATAACCTCACTGGCTCGTCAGACCAAGGTTTATATCGTAATTGGTGTAGCTCTGGCGCTCGTACTTGGTGCCGTTATCGGAAAATGGTATGTCGGGAAAACTTATGGAATTCCTGGTTATGTTGCCGATATACCGAAACACGGTCTTGATCTTCGCACAAAGGAGAAAAGAATTTTTGTCCTGAACGGGAGAGAATTATGGTCCTATGCGTTAGGCAATGCAAGGTGGACGATGGTGGACAAAGGCCTGTCTCTTACAGGAACCGCTTTGGGCGAATCAATTATCGAGGGCGTCGGTCCTATGGTCGCGTATGTTTCAAATGCTGGCGCGAGAAAAGAACTGATGGTAAGCGACGTTCATGGCAATAAACTAAGAATCTTTGAGCTCGAAGGAGGAGCTGAAGAGTCATACGATATATTTTTAAACGAATGGTCCCCGAATAATCTGCAACTTCTTTTTGCAGTAGCCATGGATACGGGCGGCATCGGACAAAACAGTTTCATACTATCAGCAAGAGCGGCAGAAATTGATAGGGGGTTTTACGTTGCCGACCTCAACGGGGGTAAAATATATAAACTTGCCGTCGGCGCAGAAGAAGGACAGCCGTGGGAATCTTTGGGGTGGCTTGATAATAATACGATTTTGTTCAGCAAAGGCGACGCACTTTTTTCTTATTCTCTGCGCCTAGGAAGGCCCGTTCCTTTCGAAAAGCAGCTTTTCCCCCAAGGAAAGAAGCCCTTCGCCTTCAGGAAGTCCAAGGTCAGCGAACGCGGAACTTTCTCGTATGAGACCGGTGAGTTGGGTGATAATCCGAATTCGCAAATTTATTTTTTTGACGGGGAAGCCTACCGTTTGGTGAAAGACGGCGGATGGGCCGAAAACCAGTTTTCTTTAATATCTCCAGATGGCAGCCTCATTGCTTATAGCAGATTTTTAACCGAAAATACTTTCAATCAGAAAGCCGAGATTCATATTTATCACGTCAAAGACGGAAAAGATGAGGTCTTGCCCTTTGAATTTGCAACAAGTTTTATGAGCTATTATTGGTGGAATAACACGAGGCTGGTGGTAAAGGAACCTGGCTCCGAACTCGCATTCCTATCGGTGTATGACGTGATAAATAAGAAGCAGGAATTGATTGTGAAGAAGCCCGCCGACGAAGGAGCAGTAGCGCCTTGACCAAACCGCTAGGCGGCAAAAGGCTGCTTTTAAAAACTGCGCAAAACAAACGATTTAGGCAACAGGAATTACGCACATGGACCAATCACAGCTAAGTTCCAAGAGCAACGTGGATCCAAACGGTAAGGGCAGTAGCCAAGAACTGACCCCGAAGGGGCAAGACGAGAAGGAACTGACCTTCGTTGACTTCGTGCGGCCGGAGTTTCTTATCGGTTCGTTACTGCGTGGCGCAAAGTTGCCGAAGTTGCCAAAGATGTTAAAACTGATTTTGCAAGCCCTTTTATATATGGGTATCAGCGCGCTGATTTTGTCGCTGCTCTTCGGGGGAAAGTTGCTAGATTGGTTAAGGCCGGGAAGTCGTCTTGCTGGTTTGGTTATAACAATACTCATTTTTGGTGCTGTGCTGTGGTACACTAAAAAATAAGGTTAGTTTCTGAACTATGCGGAACAAACGATTAGTTCTTATCATCACCATCGGTATTCTGGCGCTTGCTATCATTGGTGCCGGCATTTTCTATGCCGCGCGCTTCACGAATTTTCCCTCCAAAGAGTCCGCGAAACAAGCAGAAACTCTCGAGGATGAAACGGCCAACTGGAAAACGAAACAATTTCAAATTCAAGCCGGTCAGGGATTCGAGATAAGGGTTCCCCCGGCGTGGAAGGATGCGTTTATGCTAAGAGAAAACTTATTCACCCCATATCCTTTCGGGAGAAGGCCGGGACCGGTCCAATTTGGTTGGTGGACCAATTCCATTTTAGCTGTAAATCCCGCTGATCAAGACACTCTCAAAATCCCTTGGGAGCTTCTCCATATTGATATACTTGCATCCGAAGATGCTGCACAGCTTGGTCTTGACAGCAAAACAATCGGCCCGGGAGGAGGTACAATGAAACGTCTCAGAGCGGGCGGAGCTGATTTTGTAGTAGTATTCTACAAGCCAGTATGTCAAGATTGCGAACCAGGTTCTTGGTACACAGAACGGAGGGCCGAAGCCGACCGAGTAGTCGAAACTTTTAGGGCATACTAATTGCCTTCCCTTATTTAAGAAACGAGCATCACGCGTATGGACCAATCCCAACTAAATCCGCAGAGCAATAGTAACCAACTGGGGCAGAAAACGCTGGCTTATCTAACCATCGGGTTCGGTGTTGCTATCGGGGCGCTTGGAGGATGGCTACTATATTACTTCACGGTTTTTAGCGAATCTGCGGTACGAGCAGTCGTCTTAATGGCGGTTGGCGGTCTTGTGGGAGGATACATTGTGTCAATTATCATTCGGGATGAACTTAGGAATCCGAGCCGTTTTGACCGGAAGGAGTTTAGGAGAGGGCTTTTGTGGGGTTTTATGCCGCAGACACTCCTTTTCACACTGTCTGCTCTATTGGCTCTTATCGGTCTGTCATTTGGCCTAGACCTCTTTTCTAGCGTTATCATTCCCGCTATTCTCGCTCTTCCCTTTTTAATATTCCCGTTTGTTTTTGGCATAATCCGCGCGTTTAAGCGGCGATCCCACGCCACAGGATTACTGTGGGGAGGCATATTGGGAATAATCTTTTTTGTCGGGTGGTTATGGTTTATGTTCGGTTGGCTCGCAGCCATCTCAAGATGACACGAGAACTTTTTAATCCAATCGATGCAAAATAAATCGCGAATTCTCGTCATAGTTGTCGGCATCTTGGCGCTTGCTATCATTGGTGCCGGCATTTTCTATGCCGCGCGCTTTGCCGGCCCTCTTTCTCAAGAATCCGTGGAGCAGGACGAGGCCGCCACCAAAGACGAAACCGCCAACTGGAAAACGTATCGGAATGAGGAATTCGGATTTGAGTTTCGCTATCCACCAGAATATGCAATAGGCGTAACTACCGAACCCGGCGCGGTTTCCCTTGGGCTGCCTTCTGGATTGGATTTAGAGAAGCATACAGAGTGGGGAAGCGGGTCTTATACTGCGGACAGGGTGTTTGAGCAAGTTAGATTCGGAAAAGATATGCCCTACGAAATCGGCGAAAAGCCCCTTCTTACCACGTACGCCATCCCTAATTTTGCGGCGCCGCGCTATCTTGTGCGAGTGCTTGCGAATGGGGACGGCACGGATTTTGTCTCGGTGCAGATGAGAACAGATAAGCTCGATCAATTTTTGAAAGAGACTGATTTATTCTTTTCCGAATTCAAGTTTCTTAAATAAGTAAAAGGATTGACAGCGCGGCGAACTGTTCTTAAAGTTGAGGAATAATTCGGCGTGAGCCACCCCCGCGCGCAAAACAGCGGGGACTTAACTTATCGCAATGAGTAATAAGCAGCAAAAATTCGAACTGGCCGAAACGATGAAGCCTGCCGGCGACCCCGCACCGAATCGAGTTCTTGCACTCTCGGCTACCGCCGGAGTGTTGCTGACAGGAACTCGATTGGTGACGGGGCAAGCCAGCCCAACGCAAAACGTATGAATAAAAGTTTCCAACTTGTTTCACATAACAAGCCAGCTGGTGATCAGCCTAGCGCTATCGAAAAGCTCGTTCGGGGGCTCACGGAGGGCCATGGACACCAGACGCTTTTAGGCGTTACGGGTTCCGGCAAGACCTTCAGCGTGGCGAACGTGATCGCGGCGGTGCAGAAGCCCACGCTCGTTATCGCACACAACAAGACGCTCGCCGCACAGCTCACGAACGAG
>DATEBX010000027.1:0-5209 GCA_035287145.1 Patescibacteria group bacterium
ACGACAAGACCCTCTTCGTAATTTTTTATCTGCAGAATCTGATTGGCTTCGTATTCGTCACGGCGGCGTGAGGCATTGTCGGACATAAAATAAGGCGGTCTGTGGACATCAAGTTTGTAATAGCCCGGCGCCGCGGCCAAAAGGTATTCTCCAAAGCGGTCGGTCCTAGTTTTGGCCACGGTTTTTTGGCCGACCGGCTGGCCGTTAACATCCATCTTGACCGATGTAAGTTCGACGAGCGCGCCGATAATAGGCGTGCCGGTGCCCTCTTCGATGACACGGCCGGATTTGCGTTTTTTGCGCCTGGCGAACAGGGCGCTTAGGCCGGTAAAAATATTCCAGAAGCCGCCGCCAGCGCCGAGCACGGCACTGGCGACGCTGGCCGCCGCCGCCGGAAGTATGGTGGCGGCCAGTAGAGCGGCCGCGGTTGCCACGGCCGCGGTGCGCACCGGGTGGGTAATGATTTCGTTAATAATCTCGGGTGTGCCTGGCGGTAACGGTTGGCCGGGGGTTGGCGGGGAAGGGGTTATCGGCGGCGGCGTAACCGGAGGAGTAACGGGACATTGCACCGAACTTGAGAAACTGGCTTCGGTGGCGCACTGGCTAGCGTTTTTTGGGGTAGCTGCAAGAGTAAAGCTAGCCGAACTACCACTCGAACATAGCTGGCTCGAGGGCGTAATATCGGCATTGTAAGTATTTTCTGACGACGAGATATTGGCTAGTCCAAAAGCACCGGTCGGATTGGAGGAAAGGGTAATATTCCAATTGCTAATGCCGGGTGGACTGCTC
The DNA here is from genome assembly GCA_035287145.1 of Patescibacteria group bacterium. Taxonomy (GTDB): domain Bacteria; phylum Patescibacteriota; class UBA1384; order UBA1384; family UBA1384; genus DATEBX01. The sequence continues at coordinate 790 of DATEBX010000027.1, forward strand.
GGGTTGACGGAATTAAGGGCTGTAATGGAGCAATGAAAACCGCCTGTCCCCGCGCCGGAATTGATTACGGAACCGTTGGCCAGCGCTTCGCCGGAAGATATAACGGAGCATTTAATAGTCACAGAGTCATAGCCGTATATGCAATCCGCCGCTCGCGCGTATTGAGGCAGGTGAAACCATACCGCAAAAAATGTAGCCAAAAGCATCACTAGAACTACCAATGAAATTTTCTTCATTTACTACATTATACCAGAGGTTGAGTATGATACTCATTTTGCCAACACGAGGAGGGAGGCGCCGCCCAAGAGGCGGGCGGTGAGGTGGGGATTGATAGTGAAACCAATATTTCTCATCATACCCATAATTCGGTGCCGAGGCCTGGTATAACTGAAGGGTAAATGAATCAATCGAGTATCAATAACCCGATAACCAGTTTGGCGCAAAGTATCAAGAGCAGTGTATTCCGTAAAATGATGCAAGTGGCCGGTTCTCCGACGGGCGTCACCAATAGTTTTCTGCTCGCGCCAAACAAACCATGACGAGATGTCGAGAGGAATAATAAACATCTTGTATGTTGCGCGATGGCGCAGGCGGCGCAGGTAGCCATAGCAGTCCTCTATATGCTCGATGACGTCAAGCGCCAGTGCCAAATCGAAGGGTTTTTTTTCGCGCAGAAAATCAAGATGTTTAAACTTAACGCGCGGGTGTTTTATCTTGCGGCAGAGTTTGATGGCTTGTGGAGAGATCTCGTAGCCGGTGAAACGAGTATTATTGAGCATTTTGCTTCGAGCAAGATGGAGGAGTACATATCCCGCGCCGCAACCGACATCAGCCACCATCCGCGGCTTAAGCCCGTGTTTTTGTATCATTTCGAGCACCTGCTCGGCTTTCCACGGCGAATCTTTCGCGTCCCAAGTCGGATTTTTTCTATAGTATTTGCCACTGGTGTAGATGGGGTTGATGCGCACGATGCTACCTCAATACTTATAACTCGAATCTTAAAACTTTTGAGATTTAATATTTGGATTTGCCATTTAAGATATGAGATTTAAGATATAATAAGTTTATATGCGCAGAAAGAAGATTCAACTTCTGTTGTTATTGGTGTTAATTACCTATATCGTTGCTGGCGGGGTTAGCGGCCTTTTAGCGTATAAAGATATGAAACGGCTCTCCCGACTCAACATAAGCGCAAACGGGGAGGGAATCAAGCAAGCAGTTACGACGGCGGAGAAGATACGAAAAGAATTGATTCTTGTCCAGCCACTTCTCATTATCAATCGGGATTGGCGTCAGAAACTAACCCTACTCGAAGATATTATTGACCTCAAACCGGTAATCTATGAACTTGCTGGTGTCGAGGACGAAAAAATATTTCTGCTAGTCATGCAAAATAATACCGAATTGCGGCCGTCAGGAGGGATTTGGGGTTCTTATGGCATTATGAAAGTTAAGGACGGGCAGATAACGTCCATGAAAACCGATGACACTTTTAATTTAGACCTGGCAAATACTGGTCGCTTTGAGCCGCCGCTGGAGATGAAGGATGTATTTCGCGACCAGTGGCGTTTTTGGAACGCCAACTGGTCGCCGGACTTTAAAAAGTCCGTGGAGCAGGGGTTGTATTTTTATAAACAAATCGACCCCAATGTTAATTTTGACGGCGTTATAGGTCCCAACTTGGATTATGTCCTGGCATTACTGCGCATAAGCGGTCCCTTGAACCTCAAAAGTCACGCCTTCACCGTCGATGAGAATAATTTCTTACAAAAGATGATTCTCGAGCCCATGAATCCATCAAGCGCCCAAACGCTTAAGGACTACGTTAAAAACGACGAGAAGAATTACCTTTTGGCGGACGTCGGGCAGGATTTAATCAACAAATTGCTCACTGCCAACAGGGCACGCGATTTGGCGGAGGCGACATATGCCGCACTTGGAAATGATAATTTATTGCTTTACTTTAGCGAGCCGTCATTGCAAGCCAAAGCGGAAAAGTACGATTGGGCGGGAAGGATGCCGGCTGGCGAAAATATGGTGATGGCGGTGGATGCTAATCTTGGTTCCAAACTCGACTTTTGGGTGGAGAAAAAGATGAAGGTTGAGGGTCTTGGCGATGGGAAATATCGGGCAACTTTAAGCTATAAAAACACCATTGCCTCCAATGAGACAAGTCATATGTTTAAGATATATCGCGATTATTTACGGCTTTATGTTCCGAAAGACGCGAAGCTTATAAGCGCGACCGGCGGGCAAACTCCACCGACCATGCAAACGGATAGTAAACTCGGGTTAAATTATATTGCGACCACCATAGTATTACCGCCCGCCGAAGAGGGGGTTGTAATTATCGAATGGCAGCTAAATAATCCAGTAGCAGGCAGCATCGCTGTCCTTAAACAATCAGGTTCGCACATTGTTATATCGAGTTCCTAGGATACCGGTAAACATCAATATAGCGACAATTAGAGTTAATAATATGGTACAATACATATATAAATCTTAAGGAGGGTAGTGACTCGTTCGGTAAAAATCCTTCGTTTTTGGTGGTGGCTCTTTTTGTTGTACGGCCTTCTGGCTGTAATTGTTTGCGGACTGATTTACGTCAAACTACCGGCTAAATACTTTTCCACCACGAAAATTTTTGTTTCTCCCACTGCAAGCTCGGCTCTGGCTAATGTTTATGATGCTCCCTATACAGACCGCGCCGTAAAAACCGTGACCATTCTTGCCGAAGGCAATGAAATTATCGACGCGGTGGTTCGGGAGTCCGGTTATAACAAAAAAATTGTCAAGAAAAGTCTCAAGGCAAAGAGCATTATTGGCACTCAAGTTATAGAGATAAGAGTTGAAAATGGCGATAAGATTTTAGTTAGGGCTGTAAGCCGCCTTGTACCTTCTGTCCTCGAAGAGCAGCTAAAAAAAATCCAACAAGACTCCGACGCCGAAACCAAAGACCAGATAAAAATTTCCATCGCCGAGCAATCAACGACGCCGGAAATCGATAAATTATATAAAGCTAAGATAGTTTTCTTCTCACTCATCGCTTTAGTTCTGGTCGGTTACGGTTTGTATTATTTGATATACGCTTATGATAGAAGCATTATGGAAGCCGACGATTTTGAGGGTATGGGGCTTAACTTTTTAGGCGATTTTAGCCGAATGAATAAGGCAGGGGAGGGGGCTCAGGCTCTTTTCGACGATGCGAACAGATTTGCGCTCGAATCCGTCCGCGAGGTTCGTTCCGGCATATTTCTCCACGGCAATGGTGTCAAAACAATCGCCATAACTTCCCTAAGGCCCAAAGAAGGCAAAAGCGCCCTTATCAGCTCATTAGCCCTCACTTTAAGCGAGGTTGGAAAAAAAGTAATCCTGATAGACGCCGACCTAAGGGCGCCATCAATCAATAAACTTTTCGGCATACCGCTCGGTGGGGGATTGGCTGACTATTTGGAGGGTAAAGCGAGCCGCGAAGAGATAATTATAAAAAGCGAGCATGATAATTTATGGGTTGTGCCGGCGGGCAAAAGTATTTTTCTTAAAGCATCATCGCTCATCAAAGAAGATAAATTGAAGCCCCTCCTTCATTGGTTAATCGAAGCGGGCAATGTTGACTTTATACTTATGGACACGCCGCCTCTTGAGGCCTGTTCCGATGCGGCGCTTATTGCTAAAATATCGGACGGTGTTGTTGTGGTAACTGAATTTGGCAAAACCTCTCACCGTGACCTCGTTAAGATTAAAAAATTGTCCAAGAAACTTAAGGCAAACTTTCTTGGCGCCGTTCTCACCAAAGCCCGAAGCCGAAAAAAATACCAATACTACTATTAACAGGTATCTGCGAGTATAGTTGCTATGAAATTGCCTAAGAGCACTTTTATTTTCTTTTACTTTATGGGCCTATTGCCCATAGGTTTAATTAGCTTTGGCAATGTTGACCCATTGAAGCTAATAATTATTGCCTGCTACCTGATAGCCCTTTTTCGGGTACTGTTTTCTTCTAGACACGCACTCCCCGTAATTTTCAAGGGACCGAGTAGGGTAATTTTTTTGGTACTGGGCGCTATTGCTTTGGCCTACTTCCATATGGTGCTGACAACCGACCGCCTTTCGACTATATTTCTGTGGTTTGCCGGCGGTTACGTTTTCTTTTGGATAATTATTTATGAAGTTACCAGCTATGAGAGCATTGTGATTTTGTTCAAGAGATTAGGCTGGATGGTTCTGGCAGCCACGGTGTTGCTCATCATTTTCTATTTTGCGCCGAGTATTCTGGAAGGGCCGTTACTGGATGCGAGGATGGGTTCGTTTCGGGGGTTCATGCAAGGCCACCCGCGAATTTTTACTCCGGGGATGATATATATTACCCTGGCGGTGGTGTACGCGTTTTGCCGAGTGGCTTTTTTCCGCGAGCCGGCAA
>DATEBX010000028.1:0-21241 GCA_035287145.1 Patescibacteria group bacterium
GCAGCGGCATGATGAACGGCGGACGCGTAGTTCACCACTTGAAAAGGATACTGCCAGACCCCCAGAGCACGGTGCTTATTGTCGGCTATCAAGTGGAAGGAACAGTGGGACGCCATGTGCAAAATAAAGAGCGTACCATAATGGTTGACGGCCGCCGCGTGCCGCTGCGTTGCCAAGTTGTAAGAATTGAATCTTACAGTGCCCATGCCGACCAAACCCAGCTGCTCGCGTGGCTCGGGAAATTTAGTCCGAAGCCGCCCCAACTGTACTTAGTCCACGGGGACCAAGTCGCGCTCACTGGTCTGCAAGGCAAGATAAAAGAGGACTTTGCCCTTAGCGCGCGGATTGCCCGCTACGGCGAATCATTTGAAATATAATAAAATATATTATCGCCAGGGTCATAATAACATCCGGCACGTTGAAAACCGGCCAAACGCGCAGGTCAATGTAATCAATAACGCCGCCCAAGCGGAGGCGGTCGGCGAGATTGCTAAGGCCGCTTGCGATAATAAATAGCAAGGGCAAAGGCCACGCGAGTTTGTATCTATATCCCACAAATACAGCGGCGACAATAATAAAGAGTGCGACAACAACCATTGCCTCATTAGGCACAGATAAACTCCATGGCCCTTGGGTATTAAGAAAAACGCCCGATGACGGATACGCCCAGAGATACCAGTGAAGTATTTGGACTAATACGAGATAAATTGCGGCAAATAACCACTTCATTTTGAATGGTCGCGACAATAGGCGGCAGCGGGGTAGGCGTTAAGCCGCAGTTTATTTATGGGTTGGCGGCATTTTAGGCATTTGCCGTAAGCGCTTTTTTCAATGCGAGCAAGAGCCGCCTCGACTTCTTCTTTTTCTCTTTTAAGGTCGTCTTCCAGGGCGATATTTTCCCCGACGATTTCAACTTCTTGAGCGTTGTCATCACTGCTCGAACCAATATCTTGGTACTTGGAAATTCTGGCAATTTCCTTGTCGAGCCGCGCTTTTTCTTTAAGTAGTTCCTTTTGTTTACCGCGCGTATACGCGTCCAATGCAGTAGCCATCTTTATCTCCCATCTTGGTTGTGTTACACTTTTATAATAAACTTTAATTAGCTATTTGCAATACACAAGGATCCGTAGCTCAGCGGCAGAGCGCCGCGTTCACATCGCGGATGTCGGTGGTTCAAATCCACCCGGATCCACCATATTATTAGGTTAGAGTTCGGTAATATTATGCAGGTGCGTAATATTTCCGAATGAAGCACCCTAAGTAAACCTGTTAAATCTTCTACATATGCTCACGATCGCGGTATTTGTAGAATATTTGAATCTGATGCTTATCCGTTTAAATCGATGCTCAATGTTCTAAGTTAACCACTCGTTAATATTAATAGTCCATACTACTTGACTGGTGGGGGTTTTTGTATTATTCTTAGCTCACGGAAACACATTGACAACACGGACCCTGAAAAAGGAGGAAGTACAGTTGTTGAAGCAAGGAGTGGCAGTGCTAGTTTCAATTGTTCTGCCTCTCGGGTTGCTCGACTTTTGTCGGCCAACTTTCGAGAGCTGGGAGGGTCTCCAGCCCTATCACCCCATTGCGATTGAAGCGCTGATGATCAGTGTTGTGATGGTCATCGTTGCTCTCATCGCTCGAGAAGATGCCCGCACCCTTCTCGCGACCGTTGGGGCAGCTTATGGGCTTGCCTCGCTGTTACTGGCTATTGCGGCCGGCGGTTGTGAGGCCAGCATGGCATGGCACACCGCTTTCGCGTTGCCGGAGATTCTGTGGGTGGGGAGCCTCTGGAGCAAGTACAACAAGTACAAACGGTACTTCACGGCAACTGCCCTTGCCGTATTCGTCTCACTCGGTCTCTACTTCCAAACCTATCCTGTGGGTGGAGCGTAGAGGCAGTTCGTCAGGGCTCAAAGCGGCCTGAAGGTAGTTCTACAACCTTCGGGCCCTCTTTTTTATTTTCTCCGTTGGTGCCGAATCATTAATCGGCATGACGGACGAGATTGCCACGCCCACGACCCCAGTGGGTCGGGGCTCGCAATGACAAAAAAGTATAAGAATGGCCTAGGGGCTCCTCGCAATGACAAGAAAATCAAGCGTGGCCTACGGGAGACGAATGAATCTGTGGGCGGAGAAGCCGGTAATTATACTGATTACAACAACCAATACTATGGCAGTATTACTTGTATCTCGAGTTGTGCTTTCGGCGCCGGCGACAAGGGGTTGGGTTGTTTCCGTTTCTTGAATAGCCGGATTATCTGAGGTTACGGAAGGTTGCGGCGCGGTCGAAGCCGTTGGGGTTTTGTTTTTTGCGTCTTTAGCTGGGGTAGAGGGATTAGTATTACTTTGGGATATCGCAGAGGCCGGTGGGGGAGCGACACTGACCGTCGCGGATTCGAGGGGCGGGCAGATTTGCTCGAACGTCGCCGGCACCAGCAATAACGCGCTGCCGCCTCTTTGCCAGCCATTTACTTCACCGTCGTGAACTTGCTTGTAGGTCGCGCCGAGGGGCGAGTATTGCCACTTACTCGCGTTGACATACCAATACGACCAATAGTCATCTTGGGCGCCGGCGTCATTAAATGATTTGGCACGCTCACCGTCAATGCTCACCACAAAACCATTGTCAAGAATCGGATTCATCTGCGCGCGCTTCAGTAATTCGAGGCCTGTTATGCTTGGCTCGCTAAAGCTGACGCACGAGCGCGTAGTAACACCGCTGCCATGCCGGATAACCAAGCCGGCACGGGCCGCTTGGGCGGACGATGGCAATAATACGGCCGGTAGTAGAAGTATCAAAGCAAGAACTTTCGCGTATTTCCGCCATGCGGCAGACAGTCCCGCGCCGAGCAACAAGCCGCCTATTGCCAGTATGGCCAATACAAGTATCTTTGACGACATACGTGGCGCGTCGGCGGTCTCGCTTACCGCGCCCAGAACTTCGCCATTCACATTGTTTGGTATTTCCGTTTCATCTATTGCCGGCGGCGGAATATCGGCGGCAAGAGTTTTTAATGAATCGGATGTGGGAGTAATTGAATTGTTATTTAATCGAGATGAGCCCTTGTTAGTAACTTGTATCGCTAGTTCTTGGGCTATAGGCGGTGCTTCCGTTGCGGTGGTTATAACCGGTTCGGCTGACGGCGCTGGGGTGATAAATTCGGTAGTATCGTACGAGATTAAGTTCTCGCCGTGCCAGCCGAGCGGTTTGCCAACGAGCGCCGGAATGACGACGGCGGTAGTCCAGACGGGGTTCATAGCTCCCCAAACCGTTGAGAAGTTATATGAGCCGTTTGGCTGGCGTAAGGATGCTAAATCGTCTAGAATCGTATGGCCGTTGGCTTGCCAGAAAGCGTCAGTGGGATTCTCGTCAAGGGCGTAGATGGCTTGCAGCGTATAGGCGTCAGAAAAAGCGTCGGGGGCGGAAGTCCAAGCGCTGGCATCGTATTTGATACCCCCGGTGTCGGTTTGCAGATTCTTGAGATATTGCTTGGCGTTGATAATAACAGTTGACTCCTTATCGTAACTGGCTGCCTCAAGCGCCATAATAGCTTGAGCGGTGATATTGGCTTCGGTGTCCCAGCCGGTGTCCCACCCGCCATCGGCTTTCTGTTGGCTGATGATATATGCGATAGTATTATCCAGAATCACCGCATTGTATGACGACAGCGCCAAGACCCCGAAGATAGTGCTTATAATGTCGTTGCCGATGATGCCAGTATCTGGGTGGATGTTACCTTCCAGCTTCTCCGCCAAATCGCAGCCGCCAAAGCCGCGCGGATTTTTATCCGCCGCCGCGATGACTAATATGGTTCGTTCAATATCCGTGACATTCGTGAACTGACACGCCGTGCTCTCGATGTAATTCCCCAAACTTGGCTCACCGACGGTAAAAGGGTCAAAGCCGGCGCTGGCGATAGCGATAGCGGACCAGCTACTGGTAATGACGCTTACAGTATCTTGCCCATCTTCCTTAATGCCGCCGGTTGTTTTATCTTGGCGCGCGATTATATACTCTAGAGATTCCTCAACCTCTACTCCCTGTGCTTTGGCGGGCACGAAGCCGCTCAACACAACAAAAATAGCGCCTAATATTAAGACGCCGATATGACGAGCTGACGCACGCTGTCGCATGGTTCCTCCTCGGGAAACTTGCTGCCGTTCTTCCCCGGAATCGGCAGGAAGGCGTGCTGGTTTTCTGGCTCGTCTCAATGTGGAGTAACATTACCCTTCGACTTTCCCGCGATAGGATTACCCTATCGGGGATCGCTCGGGTTAATGCTTTTTGCTCCGCAATAAGCATTACAGTAGCGGGACTGTCACGGAATCTCACCGCACTTCCCATCCGGCATAATCACATAACGCGATAATGCCAGGTTGCGCACGCAAATTGATAGTTTGTATATTTAATGTAGTGGCTAGTTTTGCTTTTGTCAAATTTTGTTACAATATAAATAAGAATGTACTTCAAACACACCACTTACGCATTTACCCCACCCGTCCTCCCCTTAATAAGGGGAGGATAGGAGGGGTTAATCAGTATTGCGTAAGCCGTATGAAATAGTAATTGTAGGATGAATAAATATGAACGAAGAACCTGTTAGTAAGCCCAGGTCTATTGTTTTGTTGGGTGTGGAGCTGTCACTCGGTTTTCTAAAAGGAATACTGCTTGTGGTTCTGTTGGCGCTGGTTTTCCGCGTGCTCATTGTCCAGCCCTTTGTCGTCATAGGCCGCAGTATGGAGCCGAATTTTCACGACAGGGACTATTTGGTAATTGACAAGCTAACCTACCGCTTTCGCGCGCCCAAGCGCGGCGAGGTGATTATTTTTCACCCGAAACCCACACCACAAGAGAGCTACATCAAACGAATAGTCGGCCTGCCTGGGGAAACGGTGGAAGTTAAGGCCGGTAAAGTATTTATTAACGACAAACCATTGAGCGAAAACTATACTTTAAGCGACACATCTGTGCCGTTAAACAGAGATTATCCCAAGACGCGGCTGGGAACCGACGAATACTTTGTGTTTGGCGATAACCGCGACCACTCGAGCGACTCGCGGGAAATCGGCGCGGTGCCAAAAGTTAACATTCAAGGCCGTGTCGCTATCGTTTTACTGCCGATAAAAAACTTCAAACTGCCTTACGTGCCAAGTTATGGACTCTAACTAAAAAGTTTATAAAGTTCGTAAAGTTCATAAGGTTTATAAAGCAAGAAACAAGAATCTATGGTGTCATTGCGAAGTAATCTGAAGCAATCTGACGTAATCGTCACCCCGACTGGAGCCCCCAAAGGGGGGCGGAATGGAGGCCTGCCCGACCAAGTCGTTCGGGCGGGGATCCCTCGACGGAGTTTACCCTGAGCTTGCCGAAGGGCTCGGGATGACCGCGGACGGTCAGATTGCCGCGCTCCCCAAAGGTCGCTCGCAATGACAATAATCTGCCTCCACAGCTTTGCCCGTTCGACAGGCTCAGGGCATTCCGAGTGAGGTCGAGGAATGATATTTGCATTTTGATTTTTGATATATTCTGTTATCATTATGCCATATGAGCCAAGATAATCTTAGAGCGGTGCGCGGAACGCGCGATATTCTTCCCTCGGAGCAAGCATATTGGAGCTATATTAAAAATATTCTCTTTTCCACCGCCCAGAGCTACGGTTTTGCCGAAATCGCCACCCCGATTTTTGAGTACGGCGCGATATTCTCCAAGGCCATTGGCGAGGAAACCGACATCGTCGCGAAGGAAATGTACTACTTGCAAAGCGCCGATGAGGACAGGCCCATAGCTTTGCGTCCCGAAGGCACGGCCGGTGTCGTGCGCGCTTATTACGAGCACGGCCTTTTCACTGAACCCATCCCTCTGCGGCTTTTCTATTTTGGTCCAATGTTCCGCCACGAACGCCCCCAGCGCGGCCGCTTGCGCCAGTTTTATCAGTTTGGTGTTGAGTCCATCGGTGACGGCAACGCCTCGGAAGACGCCCTGTGCATCTTACTGGGCCGACAAATCCTTAACCGATTGGGACTGGCGAACAGCACTTATCACATCGAAATTAATTCGGTCGGTTGCTCTATGTGCCGCCCTAAATACATTAGCAAACTGGTACAGTATCTTAATGCGCTCGACCTCAAAAAACTGTGCGACGATTGCCTCAAGCGCAAAGCGCGGAACCCTCTCCGTGTTTTTGATTGCAAGGTTGAACTTTGCCAAAAACAGCTTGCCCAGGCCCCCACGCCGCTTGATTTTCTCTGTAATGACTGTAAGGCGCACTTCAAGGCGCTTTTGGAATATTTGGAGGCCACAAGGGTTAATTTCTCCATCAATAGCCGGTTAGTGCGCGGCCTGGACTATTACACACGGACGGTTTTTGAAATAATATCCGACACGGGCGCGGCGCAAGGGCTCGCGCTCATTGCCGGCGGCCGTTATGATAAGCTCATAGCTCTATTTGGCAAAAAGGACGCGCCGGCTATCGGCTTTGGACTTGGCGCAGAACGGATAGTTCAGCTTTTGAGCGATGCCAAAATCTCACCGCCCCGAGAAGCGAAACCGAAGGTCTTTGTGGTCCAGCTCGGAGAAAGCGCTAAGAAGAAATCATTTACGCTCCTCGAGCAGTTGATAGCTTCCGGTATCACGACATCCAGCGCGTTATCGAAAGACAGTTTGAAGTCGCAACTCAAAGCTGCTGACCGCACCGGCGCCAAACTGGCCATTATTATCGGACAGCGGGAGATTATTGACAAGTCGGTTATTATTAAAGACCTGCGCAGCGGCGGGCAGGAAACGGTTGATTTTGAGCAATGCGTAACAACCATCAACGACCGCCTCCAAGGGATGGACTAAAGTGAAAGATTACTTGCTATTTGTTATGGTCGTGACGGTTATCACCTTTTTGTCGGTCGGATTGGTTCTCTTGATATTTGCCCAGCCGATTGCTTGGCCCTATGTTGCCATCGGCGCTTTTGCCAACGGCATTCTCACCGGCATAGTTCTCAAGAAGACCTAATTAATCACGCTAATGCACTCGAATATTATCTCGTAAACCGCCTTGCACACTTCCCCTCCTTCGTCCATTTAGGACTTCGGAAGGGTAAACTCCGTGTGCAGTTTGTCCCCCTTCGCTCGCTCCGACGTTTCAGTCGGAGGAGCTATGGAGGGACTCCGCTAAGCTCCGCAGGTTCACCTGCCCGCCGAAGCCCGCCCGAACGGCTTGGCCGGGCGGGTAGTCGGTCAGGCCTCGGCGCAGGCGGGGAAAAATGAGTTTGGGCGTTTTGGTGTAAGATGGAGCTATGAGAAAGTATCCTCTTGTCAATAATCACGTTTATCACGCGGTAACTCGCAGTATTGCTAAGTATAAAGTATTTAATGAACCGCAAGATTTTGCCAGAATGGTCGATATACTGCGATTGTATAGGTATCGTGATTTCACAACAAAGTATTCAATGTTTTCGCGCCAGCCGGAAAAAATACAGAAAGCTACGCGCAGTAGTTTGTCGGGTAGCCCAAAATCCGTTGAGATAATTGCCTACTGTATTATGCCGACCCATTTGCATTTAGCGATAAAACAATTGACGGACAAAGGAATTTCAAGATATATCGCAAAAGTTCTAAATAGCTATACGCGGTATTTCAATTGCGTGCATAAACGCAAAGGACCACTGTGGGAAGGAAAATTCAGGAACATTCTAGTGAATGACAATGATCAGCTATTGCACCTAACACGATACATCCACCTGAACCCGACATCGGCTGATATAGCAAAAGACCCAAGCGATTGGCCGCATTCGTCCTACGAGGAATATATTAGTGATAACGTTACACCGCGTATCTGCAGGTTTGGCAATATTATCGATATGAGCAAAAAAGATTATAAGCGTTTCACCGAAGACCACAAGAGTTACCAAAGGGATTTATCTATTATTAAATACCTAACAATCGACAGCTATTCTGGCTGAACCGGCTTACGTACACCTCGTAGGTGTGTGTAAGGTTATAGAATAACAGGTACGTAGAGCTCTCTTTTGACCATAAACACACCTACGAGGTGTGTGAGGGTTTATGTGGGGGTGTTTCGCGAACGCGCGTGTTGGCGTGACCCAAATCTTCTGCCGCGTTCGCGTGATCCAAAAGTGCGTATTCGCACGATAATTTGCTATATAATTTGCTATAATAAACATGTAATCGCATCGGGTAGCGAGAGACATTTGTATGTGTCCAGTATTTGATAATCTGATATTACGCGACTTACGCATTCACCCCACCCAATCCTCCCCTTGTTAAGGGGAGGCAAGGAGGGGTCAGCTAGTTGCGTAAGTCCTCGAAGTTAAGTATTTTTTCAAACACTCTTGGGGGAGGATTTAAAAGCCATGGCTCTTAACCATAAACTGGAAGCCATACAAAGGAGCACCAGAACCCTTGTGCCTTTTATGGTACCCTTCCACGACACACTCCGTATGAAGTACGGCTGGTACTACCGCTGGCACCTTCTCAAGTACTCAAGCTTAATCCACCTCATCGCTCTTATTGTCTTTACTGCCGGTCTCGCTACCGGCACCCTTGCCTACTACGGCTCCCGCCCGGCTCCCACCCAAGCCGCCGCCGTATCGTGCTATTGGGTAGGCGGCACCGGTACCTGGGACGCTGCCGATGCCACTCACTGGTCAAGTTCAACCGGCGGTTCCGGCTCCACCTGCGATGGCGGCGCCAATGTCCCAGGAGCTGATGATACCGTCGTCTTCGACTCTAACTCCGGCACTGCCGCCACCGTCACCCTCGGCGCCGCTTACTCTCCCACAGTACTGGGCATCACCCTCAACAAATCTGACCTCATCGTTAATCTCAACACCAATACTCTAACCATTAGCGCGTCCAGCTCCACCACATTTACCTTTACCGCAGGACAGATAAATAACGGCACCCTCACCATCTCCGGCGGAACATCTAACAACTCTGACTTTAACGGCGGAACATTCGGAGCGAATGTTTCGGTAACCAGCGGTAACATCTATCTTGACGGCGCTACCTTTAACGGCACCACCAACAGCTTTACCAAGACCGGGACAACAACTAATAGCTCTACCGGCGGCAATACATTTGGCGCGTCCTCTACCACAACTTTTTATTTTAACGCTACTAGCACCAATTACTGGGTTCTTGCTGCTACAACAGGCAATACATACAATGGAAATATTGTTGTAGAAAATACCAGCAGCGGCGATTTACATATAGCTGACGACAGTTCTGCTGATACAATTTCAACATTAGCCAGCGGCAAGACCATCACAGTAGGAGCCAATGGTTTTAGTTCTGGATACCTCTACTTTACTGCCTTCGCTCAAACTGGTGCCACAGCGCAAACCTTAACCCTTACAAGTACGGCTAGCGTATATTTTCGCAGCAACACAACCTTTAACGGAAATCTTACAGTCAGTTCTCCGAATATCTACTTAAACGGCGCCACATTTAACGGCACAACCAATAGCTTTACTAAAACCGGGACAAGCACCAACACCTCTAGCGGCGGCAATACCTTTGGTACGTCTTCAACCACAACTTTTTACTTTAGCGCTGCTTCCGGAACTTGGACTCTTGCCGCTACCACCGGTAACACCTATAATGGTGATATTAAGGTAGAAAATACCGGCGCCGGCAATTTATATGTAGCTGACAACAGTACCGTTGACGCAACCTCAACCTTAGCCGACGGCAAAACCATTATCGTGGGAGCCACCAACGGCTTTACCGGCGGCGTTCTCTATTTTTATGGCTTTACTCAAACGGGTACTACGGCCCAAACCCTAACATTAACAGGAACAGCCGACATACGTCTTGCCACCAGTACCACCTTTAACGGCGGGCTTGCTGTTAGCGCTCCTAATATTTATCTCAACGGCGCTACCTTTAACGGCACAGCTAGTTTCACCAATACTGCTGCCGGAGTTACAAATACCGGCGGTAATACCTTTGCTTCAACCGCAACCTTTACGCATGGTTCCACCGGCACTTGGCGTTTTGCAGGTACCACTGCCGACACCTACACAGGCAATGTAGAATTTACCAATAATTCTACAGGAGTCATTGCGGTTGCCTATGCAGCAGCCACCAATGACTTTGGTGGCAATCTAACTTTGACTCCGGGTTTAGGAAATATTACAGTAGGCGCTGGCACCGGCACTGCGCAATTTTCCAAAGCCAGCGGCACCCAGATATTAACCAGTGGCGGAGTAACTATACCCATACTTACTCATACAGGAGCAGGGACACTGCAACTTGCATCAGCCTTAACCGCAACCACTTTAACCAACTCCGCAGGCACCCTTGACTTAAACGGCTATGATCTCTCATTAACCGCCGCTGCCGCTGTTTCTAACTCCGGCACTATCCAGCTCTTTGGCTCTGAAACCTTAACCAATGTTAATAACCTGGATATTGATAGCGGTACAGTTATCTATACCGGAAACAACACCACCAACACCTATCAAATCAAGGACTTCGGCGCTACCGACTACTACAATCTCTCATTTACCGATGCCAATACTAATAAGATCGTCTTACAGGTTGCCGACACCAAAACCCTGACTGTGGCAGGCGCTCTGACCCTTTCATCAGGAAGCGGCACCTTTGATAACTCTACCTATGACGAAGCCATCAATGTTACCGGAGATGTAACTATGGATAATACCCGGACCGATATGGGCGATGCCACCTGGACAGTGAGCGGGAGCTTTGATAATAAAGACGTGACAACGTTCAATAAAAATGCCTCGACGCTTGTAATGGATGGAAATGGAGCGGCGCTAACGGGCGGTAGTAACCAAATTAATAATTTTAATGTACCGTCGGGCGTCACAATAAATACTTCAGGTGCTAGGTTTGGTGGAGTACTGAGCATAGATGGTACTGTAAGTGCTACTGGAACTATGTATTTGAATAATGGCACGAACAGTGACTTACGTGTTACATCCACTGGTAGGATAACAGGTAGCGGTGTGTTATTAATGCATAGTAGTTCGAAAATAACACAAAAAGACGGGATTATAGATATAAATACTTTGGAAATCAGGGATACTTCACCTAGTATTCTACCAGCAGTTTATGAATCAGCAAATGTTAATGTATATAATGAATATAGTTCAAATTTTTCTTGGCAACCTTCCGCCGGTACCTACACATTTAACGGTAATGTAACATTCAAGGGTAATGACTATTATGCTACTTCATATACTATAAATAATACATCTGGTGCCAACTTTGTCTTTAAAGGCAATGTTACTTTCACTAACGGCACTCTGGGCACTCTCGCATGGACCAAGGGGGCGGGGAGTATTACTTTCGCCAAAGCGAGCGGCACCCAAACAGCCAACTTCCTTGATAAGGCAGTTGAAGATTTAATCATCGGTGACGGCGCAACCACTAACACCGTCCAGTTGACGGACGGCGTAACTACCGACGGCATTACCGTTAATTCCGGCTCCACCCTAGATATGAACTCTCAAGCTGTCAGCTACGCCGCCGCTACCGGCTCAACCAACAACGGCACCATAAAGTTAAAGGGTGATGAAACCCTCACCAATATCTCTAACCTCGATACCGATAGCGGCTGGGTAGAGTATACCGGCACGGGAGCTTATGCCACCCTGCCTTACACCGGCATCTACTATAACTTAAACTTCTCCGGCAGTGGTTCCTATACTTTACCCGCCTCTTTAGATACCAACGGCGAGTTCGCCCTTAATGGCAGTGCCATCACTGCTCCGGGAACCGAGCTCACCGTCGGCGGTAACTTCACAAAAGCTTCAGGCACCTTCACCCACAACTCTGGGCTGGTGACGCTGGATGGGTTGGCGCAAACTATCAGCGGCAACACATCGTTCTACGACTTAACCAAAAACGTTATGTCGGCGGACACGCTAACTTTTGCCTCCACTAGCACGCAAACGGTTGACCATACCCTCGACCTCCAAGGAATATCTGGTAGTTCTCTATCGCTGCGCTCATCGAACGATAATAACGCGTGGAACATCGTTCATAGCGGTACCGCGGGCACCTACACCTCCAGTTATCTGGATGTCAAAGATAGCAACCACACCGGCGGGTCTGACTTTGTAGCCCTCTCATCTACCGGCGGCACCGGCAACACCGGCTGGGTCTTTCCTACTTACTACACCATCACATCGTCCGCTTCCTCTACCACTCCCGGCTCCGCCATATCCGCAGTTATCACTATGAAAGATACCAATGGCGCAACCGTTGCCGCCACGGGCGATTACACCTTTACTTTCACCGGCGCTTCAACTTCCACCAGCGGCTATGTCCCGACCGCCACAGATAAGAACGGCACTGCCGTCCAGTTTGGCAATGCCACAGTTATTACGCTCACAAACGGCATCGGCACAACCAACATCACCCCCTACAAGACAGAGTCGTCCAGCATCACCGCCACCGATACCAATACTCTGACTACCACGACGCCCTTATCCCTTGCCGTTGCCTCTCCTACCGCCGCCATTAGCATTACCGATTCCATTACCAAGTCCTACTTCACCTCACCAGCCATTAGCGTTACTCTGACCCTCGCCAATACCAGCGGCGCCAGCGGGGCTACCTACAAGCTCGCCGAAGATAGTACGTTGTTATCCTACGGCAACGCAGAGCAACCTGTAGGCCACGCTTTAGCGTGTTCAGGCCAAGCTAAAGCTTGTTCTACGAAATCTGCTGTAGGCCACGCTTTAGCGTGTTCAGGCCAAGCTGAAGCTTGTTCTACGAAATCTGCTGTAGGCCACGCTTTAGCGTGTTCAGGCCAAGCTAAAGCTTGTACTACAATACCCAAGCTAAAGCTTGTACTACAGAACCTCTTCACCCCAACGCCTGCCTACGCAAGCTCATCGGTCGCCTCCCAACCTCTTACTGCCAACCCCTTCTCGACCGGCTTTACTTTGACTTCAAGCGACGGCTACCACACTGTTTACGGCGCCATCACCGATGCTTACGGCAACTCGACAAGTACTGTCTCAAGCCCCACCATTACTATCGATGCCACCGCCCCTCCGGCTGTCTCGGGACTTCAGGCCCTGAACAGCTCCGATGACCTCTCAAGCGAGAAGGTCTATGCCACCACCCTTCTTTTTACTCCCTCGACAGATGACACTGCCGGCATTAGGGGCTATGTTGTGACCAAAGACGGCGCTACCCTCGAGCCCACAGATAGCATAGTCAATGCCAGTACCGCTACCCTCACCAACACCTCAAGCGTCCAAACCGCCAAAGATACTAGCGGCAAGCAATACTCCTATTACATCGATATCACCAATAAAGAAAACACCAAGTACGCTTACGCCATAAGAGCCATAGACAATGCCGGCAACCTGGGCGCCACTCTCGCCATTGACGAAACCGGCAAGATTACCCGCCCCTCCATCTCAACCCTTACCAAGATTTCCGACCTCAAGGTTGAGTTCAAACAGCAGAGCGGAAGTGGCGCGTCAAAAAGTAAAGATGCTCCCACTCTGGTTGCCATCGTCACCTTTACGACCGACGCTCCCGCCACCGGTTCCGTTAGCTATGGCACAAACCGCGACAGCTTAACCTCCACCACCAAAGGCACTGATAAAGAAGCCGCCGCCTTCAATACCTCCCACACCTTCACCATTGATGGACTACAACCCCAAACCACTTATTTCTTTGCCGCGAGTGCCACTGACCAGAACTCGCGCTCCGCCACCGCCCTTGCTTCCCAGACCTCCCCGAACATTGAAGACAAACAATCTATCTTTGAGCTCATCTGGGACAGGATATCCGGCTTCTTTACCACCATCTGGCAAGCCGTCAGGCACTTCTTTAGGGAGGGTTTCTCGCTAGGCAGCCCGACTCGAGCCCTGGCCGCCGAGAGCGCTAACATCAAAGAGCTTCATGCCGTCAAAACTTACGACAAGAATAATAGCTACATTGGGAACACCCTCTACTGGCCGGGAACCGCTTCGAGCTACAACTTGAAGCGTGATGGAACGGCTCTGGCTGCTCCTACTACTAATAGGTACCTTGACCTAATAGCCCAAGAGGACGCCAAATACAACTACGCGGCTGACGCCATACAGGGCGGTATCGTTGACGCCATTCCCGGCGGCAACCCGACAATCACCAATCTTGAAGCCAAGAGCATTGCCATAACGCAAACCGGCGTCAGTATCGAAGTTAGCTGGCTCACGTCCGGCGTGGCGTCATCTTCCAAAGTGCGCTATGGCGTGACATCGGGCGCTTATACCCAAGAGCAAGCCAAGGACTCTCTTGACGAAGCCCATAAGGTTATCGTCAACGGTCTCGACCCCGCCAAGACCTACTTCTTCCAAGCGTCGTCAACCTCGAACAGCCAGCAGACGGCGACAAGCAAAGAAGTGTCCTACAACGTGCCCCAGTCGGAGAAGGTCAAGTCCATCATTGTCGTTATCTACGAAGCCCTGATGAGAGTGTTTGGAGCTCTGGCTCGGTGGATAAACACGAAATAACTGACAAGCTTCCAACTTCTCCCACGACCCCGGAAGGGCCGGGGCTTCGCTGGACAAGAAAGCTTGTACTACAATTCTCGTAGGCCACGCTTCGGTGTGCGATGTTCGAGTGTCGATTTCGAGATTTTCGCGCGCCCGTTTGACGGTTTAGAGTGCTATCTATCTGGCGGATTTTTTGATGCAGCTGCGGGCGTGTTCGGTTTTAACAAAGTTCAGCCAGTCCTTGTTGGGCTTGGACTTCTTTTTTTTAACAATATCGACGACATCGCCATTGTTCAGCTCGCTGGTAATATTCACATATTTGCCGTTAACGCGAGAGCCATGGCACTGGTTGCCGACATCGGAGTGGACGGCGTAAGCAAAATCAATAGGCGTGGCCCCCTGGGGCAAGTCAATAACATCGCCCTTGGGCGTAAAGACAAAGATGCGATTCTTGAAAAAGTCAAGCTTGAGAGCTTGCCGCAAGTCGGTAGCCGATTTAATTTTGGTTTGCCACTTGGCCAGTTCGCGAACCCACGCCAGTTGTTGCTTGGGAAAACGGCGCGAAACCTTCTTTTCACTGTAATACCAGTGGGCGGCGACGCCGAATTCCGCCTGCTCATTCATCGCCCCGGTGCGGATTTGAATCTCGGTGATGACGCCGTTGTCGGCAAAAATGGTGGTGTGAATGGATTGGTAGCCGTTCGGTTTAGGCAGAGCGATATAGTCCTTTATCCTGCCGGGCAGGGGACGCCAGATGGAGTGGATTAAACCCAAAACGTTGTAACAGTCATCAATGGCCGGGACTATTACGCGCATAGCAACGATGTCGTAAATCTTATTTATATCACGGTCGTATTTTAAGAGTTTGCGATATAAGCTGTACCAGGTTTTCGCGCGATAGGTGATATAGCAGTTGATGCCGTTTTTAGCAAGGAGTTCAAGCAACTTTTTGCTGATGGTACCCAGATATTCTTTACGCGCCTCAATAACCGGGATGGCGAGTTTGCGCAGATTTTTGAACTCCGCCGGCTCAAGGAAGCTGAAGGCCGCGTCTTCCAGGCGGCCGTGAAATTCACCAATACCCAGACGTCCCGCTATCGGCGCGTAAATATCCATAGTTTCCTGGGCGATGCGCTTTTGTTTATCGGGTGAGAGGTAAGAAAGGGTTTGGAGGTTGCAGGTACGGTCGGCCAGCTTAATGAGAATGACGCGCAAGTCCTTGCTCATCGCCACAAACATCTTGCGTAAAGTTTCAATTTGGCTTTCATACTTGGAAATTTCAACGGTTTTCTGCCTGAAGGGAGTAAACCAGCTTTTGCTGATACGCACTTGACCGAGTTTGGTAATGCCGTCGACCAATTGCGCGACATGTCCGCCGAATTTTTTTTTAATCTCGTTTATGTGGATGCCGGTGTCCTCCACCGTATCGTGCAGAACGGCGGCAGTGATAGCGTCGGCGTCCAATTTTAAGTCGGCCACCGCGCTGGCAACTTCGAGGGGATGGCGAAAGTAGGGGTCGCCGGATAAACGTTTCTGCCCGTCGTGAGCCAGCCCCGCGAAGTCAATGGCGCGCTTGACGGTGACAAGCTCGTTCGGTTTGAGATATTTTATCTTGTCTTTAAGTTGGCTTAGAATATTTTTAACCATAGCTCTTAGCGGTAACGGCGCTTTTTTGGCGCCGCGCCTTCAAACGGATTTGATTATCTTCGACAGTTAAAGCGATAGTGGACTTTTTGTCGGATTGGCTCTTGAGAAGTTCATCGGCCAGTAAATTTTCAATGTGCTGCTGGATGGCGCGGCGCAGGGGGCGGGCGCCAAATTCACGATTCGCGCCCACGCGGGCTATCCATCCCGCGACATCGCCGGAGAATTGGACTTTAACGTTCTCTTGTTTTTTGAGGCGCGCCGCCAACTTGTCGAGCTCGAGCTGGGCGATTTTGCGAAATGATGTATCGGTAAGAGTTTTGAAGACAATGATGCGGTCGACGCGATTGATAAATTCTGGGCTTAACTGGCCTTTTAACTTCTGCAGTATTTTCTCCTTTAACTCATCGAACGACTGCCACGATGACTTCTTATTAAAGCCAATCGGGCCGAAAGTGCTAATCTCCTTCATACCGATGTTCGATGTCATAACTATGAGTGTGTGGCGGAAGTTCACACGGCGGCCTTGGGCGTCGGTTAGGTATCCATCTTCCAGAATCTGAAGCAGAAGGTTGAAAACATCCGGATGGGCTTTTTCAATCTCATCGAAAAGAACCACCGAATATGGCTTGCGGCGAATGGTTTCGGTTAGTTTGCCGGCTTCGTCATAACCAACATAGCCCGGCGGCGCTCCGACCAGGCGCGAAATGTTGTGGCGCTCCATAAACTCGCTCATATCGATTTTTACGAGGGCATTTTGGCTGCCATAGAGCTCGCGGGCAAGTACCTTGACGAGTTCGGTTTTGCCGACGCCGGTCGGGCCCAAGAAAATAAAAGAGCCGATAGGGCGAACGGTATCGGAAACACCGGTACGATTTCGTTTGATGGCTTGGGCGATATCGCGCGTGGCTTCAAACTGGTCGATTATATAACCGTTAAGAGTTGATTCTAATTTTAGCAATTTTTCTTTATCACTCGCGACAAGGTCGGTCATCGGTATGTTGGTTAGTTTCGCGACTACGGTAGCGACCTGGTCGCGGTCAACGGTGCCCAAACTTGGTTGGTTTTCCTTCCCCGGGCTGGCAATTTTCTGTTCCAATATCTGTTGCTCCAGGCGGAGCTTCAACGCCTCGTCATATTTTTCTTTTTCCACCAGTGAGCGTTTTTTTTGTTCGACTTCTTTCAATCTTGCAAAAAAGTCCGCTCCAGATATTTCGTCGGATGAGTTGTCCGAATGATGAGCTATCGCTACGCCGGCGCAGGCCTCGTCTATTAAATCAATGGCTTTATCGGGCATATAGCGGTCGTTGATGTAGCGTTCGGCAAAATCAACGGCGGCGTTAATTGCGGCGTTCGTGATGGTAACATGGTGGAATTTTTCGTAATCTCCCCGGAGTCCCCGAAGTATGGCCTTTGTTTCGTCGGAAGATGGCTCCTTGACAACAATCGGTTGCAAGCGGCGTTCGAGCGCCGAATCTCTTTCGATATATTTGCGATATTCTTCTAGCGTTGTCGCGCCGATGACCCGAACACCGCCTTTAGTAAGCGCCGGCTTCAAGATATTGGCCGCGTCTATTGAACCCTCGGCGCTGCCGGCGCCGACGATGTTGTGAATTTCGTCGATAAAAAGAATAATGTTTTTTTGGCGGTAAACTTCATCGAGCAGTTTTTTTACTCGTTCTTCAAACTGGCCTCGGTACATAGTGCCGGCGACGAGAAGCGGAAGGTCGAGGGTTAAGAGCCGTTTATTGAGCAGGTTTCGCGGCGCGCGGCCGGAGGCAATGGCTTGAGCTATGCCTTCGACGATGGCAGTTTTGCCGACGCCCGGCTCACCAATAAAAACGGGATTATTTTTGGCCTTGCGCGCTAGAATATGGATGGCGCGGTCAATTTCGCCGGCTCGGCCAATAACTTTATCGAGCAGTCCTTTACGCGCCTGCCGTGTTAAATCCGCGGTGAAGTAATGGATAGCCGGTGTTTGACCCCCCCTTTTGCGGGTAGATGTCTTTGTTAGGGGGGAGTTCTTTCCTTGCTGGTTAAACTGCTCAATTTTCTGTTGAATCATAACGTCCATTTCGGCTAAATCGCGGAACAAGCTGTTTAACTGTGATTTGACGCGTTCGGGGTCAACACCCAATTGGCCGAGAAGTATATAGCCCTTGCATTTAACATCACTGAGACACGCCATTAAAATGTGTTCGGCGTCAACACTCGTATGGTTAAAAACCGCTGCCACGGAGATAGCGCGTTTAATAATGCTCTTGGCTTCCGCGCTCAAGTCACCGGGTTTATGCGACTGAACGGCGCGCATATTGAGAAGCAATCTGATTTGGTCGGCGGATACCAGATTGTCGCGTAGGATGTCGTATGAAAGAGTGCCCGGAGTGACCGTTAATGACAAGAGGATATGCTCGGAGTTTAAGAGTTGGCGCATGCCAAGCGCTATGCGCTGGGCGCCGTTCAAGACCTTGCGGGCTGAATCGCTGAATTTGTTGAACGGGTCGGCTTCAGGTGGCACAATAACTCCTTCGCTGGTCTGCTTAAGCTCCTGTTTTCTTACCTTTTTGGGCAGGAGATTTTTTTGTCGCGGCTTTTTTTACTTTTGGCTTAGCGGCGGCTTTGTTGGTTCTGGCGGGGGATTTGGTCGTATCTTTTTTCTTACTGGTCTTGGGCTTGGATTTTGTTTCCTCGGCTTCCTTTTGGGGTGTCGGAGCTTCCTCCTCCTGGGCTTCCGGTGTCTCTTTTACCGTACCGCTTTCGACGATATCAAGCTCCCAGCCGGTTAGGCGTGAGGCGAGGCGAACGTTTTGGCCATGGCGGCCGATAGCGAGCGACAGTTGGTCCTCGGGTATCTCAACCTTGGCGCGCTTGTCTCCCTTGCGCAAGGTAATTTTTGTTACTTTGGCTGGCGACAGGGCGCTCGCGATATATGTCTTGGGGTCGTCGTCGTAAAGGATAATATCAACCTTTTCTTCGCCAAGCTCCGACAGGACGGCCTGAACGCGGGAACCACGCTGGCCTACGGCGGAGCCAACCGGGTCAATATTGTCGTCGTCCGCCCAGACAGCGATTTTGGTGCGCGCGCCTGGTTCGCGCGCGGCGTTTTTAATCTTAACGGTGCCGCTAGCTATTTCAGGCACCTCAAGCGCGAAAAGCTGCTCGATAAAATCAGCGCTTGAACGGCTGACAATAATGCGCGGGCCGCGAATGGTCTCTTCAACTTCTTGGACAATCACTCGCATGCGGCGGCCGACACTGTAGGGTTCGCCCGGCACTTGGCCGCTTGGCAGAAGAACACCGCTGGTTTTGCCTAAACTGACAATTACCGTTCGGCCTTCATTTTGCTGAACGGCCGCATTGACGATTTGATGCTCTTTTTCTTTGAACTCGTTGTACAGAATTTCTCGCTCGGCTTCGCGGATGCGTTGAATAATAACCTGTTTGGCTGTTTGAGCGGCAATGCGGCCGAAGTCCTCCTTGAAAGGCAAAGGCACTTCTATCTCATCACCGGCCTTAACGCCCCTTTTTAGTTTTTTGGCATCGGGCAAAAGCAGGTCAACCGCCGGATTCTCTATTTCCTCTTCGTTTTTGACGGCTTTGTGGACGCGCCAAATCTTTATAGCGCCGCTTTTAGGGTCAATTTTAGCGGCAATGTGTTGGCCGGGACGCCCATAGTCCTTGCGGTAGGCGGCGGCGATGGCTGACTCGATAATTTCAAAAACAGTCGCTTCGTTCAAGCCCTTTTCGAGAGCCAGTTGTTTGACGGCGGCAACATAAGATACTGATTCGGGCATTATGCTCCTTAGTTAGATATAATGGGCGGCCTTCGCCACCCATCTTCGACATACTTATATTATTACAAAAACCATCTATTTGTCAATATAATGCATAGCAACCACGCGAATGCGCAAAAATAGTTTATAAAGTTCTAGAGTTCATAAGGTTTATAAAGCAAGAAACAAGAATCTATGGCGCCATTTGAGGTAAAGGAAGGGGAATACTATCGTGGCGTTGAAGATGCGACGCCAGCGGCTAGGGTAAAGAATTACACGCCAGAGCCACTCGAGGCCAAGGCGGCGTATGATTCTTGGCGCGCGGCGCGCCTGTCCCGCCAAATAGTCGATGGTGCCGCCGGCGCCGATGGCGACATAGGCACCAAGTTTTTTCTGGTAGTTAAGGATAAAAGTTTCTTGTTTGGGCGCACCGAGGCCAACTACTAAAATATCGGGATTGAAGGATTTTATGCTGTCAATAGTGTTGTGGTCGGCATTGCCAGGGTCAATGAGGCCACCCGACAAACACTTGATAGCCAAGTTGGGATATTGCCGCCCTAGAATCTTTTCCGCCTTGAGAGACGATGCTATGCCGGCGCCCAGCATCAGAACCTTATAACCTTTCTTTTCCGCCAGAACCAGTAAGCTTTTGACGAAGTCGACACCCGGTATTCTTTCCTTAAATTTGGCTTTGCCAAACAATCGGCTCATAAGCGTTAGGCCAATGCCATCGGGCAAGCGCAGACCCAGTCGGCTAAGTACTCCGGCGTACGTTTTACTGCGCGCGGATAGAACAATAATTTCCGGGTTAACTGTGGCAATGGAAAGATAACGACGGCTGTGGATGGCGTTGTCGGCACTCTCAAGCGCCTCGCTTGCGGTGAGGTTGTCGATGTTTTGGTTAATGATTTGAATGGATGGTGAGTTAGCCATAACGAGCTGTGTCTAATATTGTCTCAAGTGTTGTGCGGCCGGCTTCATCCCAACTGAACTGGCGACATCGGGTGATGCCCTTCTCGCACAGAGTCTTATGATAGCTACGATTCGTGATTATCCTTCGGCTGGCTTCTGTAATATCCTTGACTTTTGTGGGATTAACCAGAATCGCCGCATCTCCTGCGACCTCGGGGAGGGATGTTGTTGTAGATGTAACGACTGGCACTCCGGAAGCGAAAGCTTCAAGGACAGGCAAGCCAAACCCCTCAAAAAGAGTTGGGAATAAAAAAAGGTCCGCTTCGCGCATTATCCCGGGCACATCGGCGTCCGACAGATAGCCGGTAATAACAATATCCTTGGCGATACTGGACGGTAGGGTGGCGATATACATCTCAACTTCC
>DATEBX010000029.1:0-4058 GCA_035287145.1 Patescibacteria group bacterium
GCCGCTTGATAAAAGTAAAAAACTCGATGCCGTCATCAAGCCGACCCTTAAAGATATGATGGCGTATGTTAAAAAACAGGTTCCGGCTAAGTGGCTGCCACACCTTGAGTTTCAGTTGGACGAAAGTGAAAAAGAAGCGAACCGCATATACGGCATAATGGACAAAATATGAGGCACTACAAACTACTTTTTGGTGTTTTCAGCATAACTTTGCTTGCTTTCGGCGGCTGGTTCGCAATTCTCCAATCCATAGACCCTTATACCTACGGCGTAAAGGGTCAAATACTGTTTTATGCGTTCCTTGCCATCTTCCTCTGGGGGGTGGCGTCAATGGCCAATTATTATTTTAAGCAAAAAAGGAAAGACACCCAGCGCATGGTCATACTGGCTTCGGCTATCCGCCAGGGGCTAATTGCCAGTTTGGGACTAGTGGGACTTACCGTACTACGCTCTATAGACGTGCTGAATGTTTTAAGCGCGGCGGTTTATTTAGTCGCTTTGGTTTTAATAGAATTCTATTTCCGTAATCGAAAGGCAAACTATGCCTAATAAACCAAAGTTGCCGAAAGGCCATCTTCACCCTTTAACTCAAACAATTACCCATGCTATAAGTATATTGGGCGATATGGGATTTGAAACTATAGAAGGGCCGGAAGTTACCAGCGAGTGGAATAATTTCGATAGCGTTCTGGTGGGCAAAGACCACCCGGCGCGAGACACGCAAGATACTTTTTGGACAACCGACGGACGAGTGCTGCGCACTCACACTTCCGCCATGCAAGTGCCGGCCATGACAGAACTCGGTAAGAAACCGCCGGTACGAATCATCGTCCCGGGACGCATATATCGCAACGAAGCCACCGACGCGACCCACGAAGCCACCTTCTATCAGCTGGAAGGATTCGTAATAGATAAAGAAATCAATATGGGACATTTGGTCTGGACGCTGAAAAATTTTTTAAACTCTATGCTCAAAACCGATATTGAAATGAAATTTTATCCGCACCACTTTCCTTACGTTGAGCTGGGGATGGAGGTAATGATAAAATGGCGCGGCAAGTGGCTGGAGCTTCTCGGCAGCGGATTGATTCACCCTGATGTGATAAAAAACATGAAGCTCGACCCGAAAGTTTGGCACGGTTTCGCTTTTGGGGTCGGCGTTGACCGACTGATGATGCTTGAGCGGGGGATTGATGACATCCGCTTGACCTACAGCGGCGATTTGAGGTTTCTAAAGCAATTCTAATACAGAAAATATGATTCTTCCTATTGGTTGGTTGAAAGAATTGGTTGATGTGAAAGAATCGTCGGAAGAGCTCGCGGAGATATTCTTGGCATTGGGCTTTCCGGCTGATGCAATAAACGAGAAAAACCTCGACCTAGAAATCACCCCTAATCGAGGCGACTGCCTAAGCGTCCTGGGCCTTGCCCGAGAATACGCCGCGTTTCGCGGACTAAAACTTAATAAAGATTTTCCGGAGCTTAAGCCGACATCGCGCGAAAGTAGCATTGTTAGCATCGACGCGAGAGCGCGAAAAGACATCTGGCGCTACAGCTACTTTATCGCCCAAGGTGTTCCAGCCGGCGTATCGGACCCTACAACCAAAGAACGTTTACAGCTTATCGGTCTTAATTCCAAAAACACGATTATCGATTTGACTAACTACCTCATACACGAGACGGGACAACCCCTCCACGCTTTTGACCTCGATAAGATTAAGGGGATTAGAATCGATTACGCGCACCGCGGCGACTCTATTAAGCTTCTCAACGATAAAACAGTCAAACTAACGGAACATAACATTATCGCCTATGATGGCGATAGGCCGATTGACCTTTTCGGCATATGCGGCGGAGAAATACCGGCGGTTGATGGCAATACAAAGAAAATACTGGTGCAGGCGGCCGCTATAGTTCCGGGCGCCATACGCCGGAGCAGTAAATCATCAGAGGTGATTACTCCGGCATCTTACCGCTATGAGAGATATGTCGATTATAATTTGACACTTCGAGCGCTAGGCGAGGCCTCTCGGCGTCTGCAAGCCGCCGGCTGGCAAATCGGAGAGGTGGTCGACATAACTCACGAATCGCCCGCCCCTAAAACTCTTGAGCTTACTCCGTATGATTATCGTCGTATCACCGGACTGGAAGCAGATGATAGTAATATTGCTGGCAAATTAACCGCTCTGGGTTTCTCGCCGGCGGAAAAATCCACCTTCGCCGTTCCAAGCTGGCGCGCTCAAGACGTAAAAACCACCGAAGCACTTGCGGAAGAAGTATTGCGCCTCAATGGCTTCAACGAAATTAAGGAAATGCCCCTGCCTCATAAAAATAAAGTTTCAAGCCTGAAGGAATATAAGTTAGGCGCTCGGGCGTCGCTGGCCGAAAACGGCTTCGCGGAACACTACAGCTATTCTTTTATAAGCGACAGGGAAGCCAAGGCGGCTGGTTACAATATAGACGACTTAGTCGAGGTTGCCAATCCGCTGTCGTCAAATTATCAATATCTGCGCCCCAGCTTACTTGTCGGCTTAATAAAGGCCGCGCTGGCAAACCCATGGATAAATGATATCAAATTATTTGAAATTGGGAATGTATTTTCGAAAAACGGCGAAGTCGAAAAGTTGGGTATGATAAGTACGCGTACGGAGGATATTTGGCTCGGCGAGGTGGAAAAAATCACGCCAGGGGGCGATTTGGGACGTTTCTTCCGAGTAAAACGTATTTTATATTTTAGCGAAGTGGATGTTAATAGCCACCTAGGGTCGGCCGACCCCGCGCAATATATTAATAATGCTATCTATCAAACCATCTCAAAGTTTCCGCCGGTTGTAAGCGACATCGCCTTTATTATTAATGATGCTATCAATGAAGAAGAAATAATAGTGTCGGTAAAAACCAATAACCCGCATATCTTAATAGCCGAAATATTTGACGTATATCGCTCCGATAAAATCGGAGCCGGGAAAAAAAGCATCGCCATGCGTTTGATTTATCAGGATACGGAAAAAACCCTTACCGCCGAAGGCGCCGAAGAGTATCGCCGACAAACCATTAAACTAATAAAAAACAACTACCATGCCCAAGTTAGGGGAGAGTAAATATATGGAAGAGCGACACTTCTTACCAAAATATCTGGTAATTATTTTTCTAGGCATTCTGGCTCTTGTCGGTGTCGGCATATGGCAGAAAACCACTCACAGGGCTACGCCCAAAGTATTGGGCGCGACGAGCGAGAGGTCTGTTCCAACCCGCGCGCCGATTGTCAAATTCATGAACCCTCCCCAACCGGTTGCCGATATCAAAAACCCTAGTCTAGGGGCGAAAAATGTCATCTTGCTCGATAATGCTACGAAAAACATCTTGTATTCTCAATCCCAATATGACATTGTGCCGATTGCGAGCTTAACTAAGATAATGACCGCGGTGCTTGTGCTGGACCACAACAAGATGGATGAAGTAGTGACTATGACATCGGAGGATGTAAAGGTTATCGGCTCAAACCTCGGCTTTGTGCCGGGTGAGCAGATAAAAGTCATAGACCTTATGCGCGCTCTTCTCATCCAATCAAGCAACGAAGCCGCCAACGCGCTGGCGCGG
This sequence comes from Patescibacteria group bacterium, assembly GCA_035287145.1. Taxonomy (GTDB): domain Bacteria; phylum Patescibacteriota; class UBA1384; order UBA1384; family UBA1384; genus DATEBX01. The sequence continues at coordinate 3,601 of DATEBX010000029.1, forward strand.
GTCACTTCCGGCTCCGTGCCCGCGTTTGTTGAGCAAATGAACGCGCGCGCCAAAGAGATGAATCTAAATAAAACACATTACGATGACCCTCACGGCTTGAGCGCACAAAGCGTATCAACGGCCTACGAACAGGCCATACTATTTAGCTACGCGCTAAACTATCCGCAATTTAAGGAAATTATCGGTACCGCCCAAACAACCGTAACCTCGGTTGACGGCAGGGTTCATACACTCAAGAATTCAAACCGCCTCATAACCGATGAGATGCGCTACGACGGTATGACGGGCGGCAAAACCGGCTATACGCCTGAAGCCGGCCACTGCCTGGCCACGGCCGCTACCAGAAACAACCATACTATTATCTCTGTCATACTAAATACCGCCTCACCCCTCAACACCGCCAGTGCGGTTGAGACCAAGAAACTTCTCGACTGGGGCTTCGCCAGCTACACCTGGCC
>DATEBX010000030.1:0-5874 GCA_035287145.1 Patescibacteria group bacterium
CCCCCGCCACTCTGGTAATCGGTTGGGTATGAACATCGCGCCCCTTCGGCACCGGCACAAACTTACGGTTCTTCTGTGCGTATTTCGCAATAGAATATGTCGCGGCTACGCTTAGCGCGAAAGAGATAACTATTGTCGCGATAAACAAGAAAACCATAAGTTAATTTCTAATTTCTAATTGACCTAAAAAATGTCTAATTTCCCAATAGCAGAAATTGGGATATTTGGTTATTGGTACTTGTTTAGAAATTAGAAATTTGACATTAGAAATTTATTAGCTTCGTTCGTCTTCCGCGTATATCACTTCCCAGTCCACGCGCTGATAAGAAAAAATTTCGCTGGCTTCAAAAAAGCGTTTTATTTCTTTGTCCGCCGCCCCAAGAGAGTCGGACGCGTGGATGATGTTATATCCCTGGCTCATGGAATAATCGCCGCGAATGGTGCCGGGCGCCGCTTCAACGCCGTAGGTCGGTCCCGCCATCGCTCGCACTACCTCGACAGCGCGATTGCCCTCAAGCGCCATCACGAGCGACGGCGCGCGCATCATAAACTTTTTATACGCTGCGAAAAACGGCTTGTCTTTCAAGTGAGCATAATGCTCGTCAAGAACCGGGTCATCAAGATGTTTCATTTTCAAGCCGACAATTTTCAACCCCTTGTTTTCAAACCGCTCGATTATTTCGCCTATTACGCCGCGATTGAGCGCGTCCGGCTTAAAGATAACAAGAGTTTTTTCCATCTTAGTCAGTCTCCTAATTATTACTTGATAGATTTATATCCGCAAGAAGCCATAAAGCCATACAAGCCCTAGAGCCATAAAGACCGATGTCCCCCTATGGCTTTTACAGCTCTACGGCTTTACAGCTTAAAAATATTTTCGAATTTTTCCCGTTTTTGCTCGGTCAAGGGTCCGATCATTGTCACATAGACCCGCTCCGGAGCAAAAATCTCCTCGGCCAGCTTTAGGATATCAGAAGCGGTGACGGATTGGTAGAGCTCGAGAAGTTCCTCCGGCTGATAAATTTTCGGCTGGTAAAAATGCTGTTCGGCTAAGAAGTTAGCAATCGCGAACGACCCTTCAAGAGAAAGCGCCATTTTACCCGCCAAATTATCTTTGACTCGTGTAAGCTCCTCCCTTGTCACCGGCCGCGTTTGCATGGCTGTCATCTCGCGGCGTATGACCCGCAATGCCTCGGCAACGTTAGCGGTACGCAAGCCGGCAGAGATGGATAGTAGCCCCGTATCGTGAAAATCTTCGACATCGCTTCCGACATAATAAGCCAAACCGCGCCGCTCGCGAATCTTGATAAAAAGCCGGCTCGACATCTGCCCCCCCAAGATGCCGGAAAGCAATTTCAGGGCGTAATAGCGCGGGTCGGTAATGGGGAAGGTTTTCGTATTGACAACCAAGTGGGTTTGGTCGGTGGTTTTATGGTGGATACTGACTTTCGGTCCCTGACGATTGGGACGAATTGCTTCATAGCCAGGCGATGATGCTTTTTGCCCACTGCCCATAACACGTTTGATAGCATTTACCCAATCGCTATCCGGCGCCCCCGCGACGGCTATGGTCATATTGGCGGGCAAGTAAAGCCGGTGTCGGTAGTCGGTAATTTGAGCTCGCGTAACATCCTTAACCGATTCCCTAGAGCCGATAACATCGCGCCCGAGCGGCGTATCGCCGAATATTGCCCGCTTGGCGAGGTCGCCGATGTAGCTTTGCGGCGTATCGTAGTACATATTCATCTCTTCCAAGATGACACCACGCTCGCGCTCGACTTCGCGCTCGGGAATGAGTGGATTTAGGAGCATATCGCTCAATATGTCCCACGCTCTTACGAATTTCTTCGCCGAAGTTTGGATGTAAAAACCGGTTGCTTCCTCGCCTGTAAAGGCGTTGTAGCGCGCACCCATGGCATCGAGCTCTTTTGACAGTTTCAGCGTCGTTGGCCGCTTTTTCGTGCCTTTGAAAAACAAATGTTCGAGATAATGGGAGATGCCGTTTTGTTCCTTGGCTTCATAACGGCTGCCCGCACCGACGATAACGAGTATCGTCACCGCTTCGGTATCATGCAGCGGCGCTTCAATGAGAGTTAGGCCATTGGACAAAGTTTTGAGGTGATAATCAATCATAACTCTAAATTATCAGAGATAGGGTTGGTTGCCTAGACCTGTTTCCCGCACGCTAAAGCGCTCGAAATATCACCAGCCTCGACTAGACGGGTCGAGCCTAGGCGGGCGAAATCGTCACGCGAAATACAGAGGTTCCAGAGTAGAACAAGCTTTAGCTTGTCGGAAACACGATAAATCGTGGCCTACGCTATCCGTAGCACAAGCTTTAGCTTGACTAATACTTACTTCTTCAGTTTGAGGTCTTTGATGAGTTTGGCGTAAACTTTGGGGTCGTTGCCGCGCACGTAGTTCAAAAGGCGGCGGCGCTTGCCGACGGCTATCAAGAGCCCGCGCTTAGAATCGGCATCGTGAATATGTTTGGCTAAATGTTTTGATAATGCAATTATGCGGTCGGTAAGAAGGGCGACTTGCACCGAAACGGAACCGGTGTCCTTGGCGCTGGCGCGGTATTTTTTGACCAGCTCCGACTTTACTATGCTCTTGGGACTTGGTTTCTTGGCTTCAACTTTTTTTTCCCCGACGCTTTCAGGTCGGGACTCCGCACCCCCAACTTCCTGTTGTGGCGTCGGAGCTTCTGCTTCTGCCTTTACCTTCGCTGTTTTCTCTGGCGCCGGAGCGCTCTTGGGCACAACTTTTTTAGTAGCGGCAACCTTCTTCTCCGCTTTCGCGACCGATTTTTTAGGTGCCGCTTTTTTGGCGGCCACTGTTTTTTTATTTGTCGAAATCTTTGCCATAAAAATAATTCCTCATACTTACCCTAAAATGGTACTACATTATCTGAAATAAATCAACCGTGCCTACTCTTAATTCTTAAATCTTAACTCTTAAATCCCAACTTACCACTTGCTTGAGCCGCCGGCTCGACGGGTATCGATCTCGCGGGACGTGGATATCGGTACAGCCGGCGTTTCAGCTATGGGCTCGGATGTTTTGTCCGATTCATCGCCGGCCGGTGTTATGCGGTCAGGCAACACAGTATTGCTATGCAATTGCGCCGCTTCGGTTTCGACACCGGAGAGATGGCTGTTGTTTTTCGGTTCCTCGGCGGTATCTTCAGCCATATCCTGATTTTCATCCACGATAGTCGGCATAGCGCTGTGGGCGGCCGCGGCGGCGGTTCGCTTCATCTGATAATCGGAGATTTTTGTCACTATACGCTTCATCTCCCGCTCAAGGGTCGTATGGTCAAGGTGGAACGCCGCCGCCATTTCATGGCCGCCGCCGCCGAATATCCGCGCGACGGTCGAAACATCTATATTTTTATCGGTTGCCCGCAACGAGCCGTGAACGCCACCGTTGCGCTCGACCACCAGCATAACAAAATCTATCCCTGGAGCCGACTTGATAAGCTCGTCAATCACGCCGCTTGATTCATCGGGACTCGCCCCGGCGGCCGTAAAATCACCAGCACTTAAGGTGGCATAAACGAAGCGGCCCATCGGCACGGCCGTAATATGAGTTAACGCCTTACCCCAAAGTTTGAGGGTAGTCAGCGGCTTCGTCTTGAAAATATAGCGAATAATTTCTTGCTGGCGCGCGCCGCTGCCCACCAACTGCGCCGCGACCGTTAAACTCTTGGGCGTGGTATTGGCATTCTGAAAACTGCCGGTATCGGTGGTGAGCCCCGTCAAAAGCGCCGTCGCGATATCGTCATCCATAAGCGGCTGCGCCGCTTCTCCCGCGGAGGTTGCCGCCGAACTTAAGGCCTCAATAAGCGACACCAACATTTCCGCCGTGCTGGTGGCGGTCACATCCACCCAGTTAACCTTGCCGTAATATTCGTTGGAAGGATGATGGTCAATATTTACAACCGGTACCGTATAGAAAATCTCCGGGTCTTGGTCGTACAGCGAACCCAGACGGTCCAAGTCGGGCGAGTCCAACACGATTATAAGATCATAGAGCGCCCCGCTGGTGCCGAGAGTAACTTGCGCGGGTTCGATGGTGCCGGTTTTCGTTGATACCACAATGTTAAGTTTGTTCTCTTCGGGCAACGCCTTATACCCCAGCTTTTCAATCTCAACTCCGCTGGTATCAAGCGAAATGGTAAATTCTTGGCCGGCGCTCACGCGACTCACAATAGTATCAACCCGCGGCAAAAATCGAAAGGGCGCCGGGATGGTGCCGTCTATCGCCGCCGTCGTTTCTTTTTTGAGCTTCTCGAGCGCCGCGGTGAGCGCCAACATACTGCCGATGGCGTCGCCGTCGGCGTCAACGTGCGACAAAACCAGCACGCGCTGCGCGCTCCTTATCAATTCGACCGCTTGTTGTTTGGGCGACAGCTCCATCATTGGCTAATAGTTTATGAGGTTTATCAGGTTTGTAAAGTTTATAAAGTGCCGAGAGATCCTTCGACTCCTTCGCTGACTCAGTCGCTCGGGATGACTGTGCTCAGTCACTTTAAGAACTTACGATGTTTTATCGTACCAAACCTTAACCTCTTGTCAAGCAGCCGTATTTAGGGTAAATTGTTGGAACAAGATACAAGTATCTTGTGGTTAATGTTTATATTACTTAACACGTCTCTTACGCAATTGTCATTGCGAACGAAGTGAAGCAATCTGACTCACCAGAGTCATCCCGAGCCTGTCGAGGGATCTCGCCCAGATCGCCACGCCCCTTGGGCTCGCGATGACACGGGGTTCAGATGAGTAAGCCGTGACTTAATTAGGAATTTATCTACCATGCCTCTCTTGAAAGCATCCAAGAAAGCGCTGCGCGGCTCGCGCCGCAAACAAGCGCGCAATAGTTTACAAACTCGCCAGCTCCACGAGGCGCTGCGCCGTGTTACGAAAGATTCCGTCAATCGGACCATCTCTCTTATTGATAAAGCCGCCAAGAATCATTTGATTCACCCCAATAAAGCCGCCCGCCTCAAGTCGCGCATCGCCAAAAAAATCGGCGCTACGCCCAAAGCCAAGAAACTTAGCGCAAAAAAGACAACCCCTCGGAACAGCCAGCCCTAATCCTCTCTATAGCTTTACAGCTTTTACGGCTCTATAGCTTCGTTGATTAATGACCGTGTACTCCTCGACTCGTGGTAAAATGCAATAAGGAGGGTTTTTGAATTTCTGGCAAAAATTATATTATGGTGCGGGCGTGGCGTTCGAGCTGGGGCGCGTTTTCATACTGCTGGTCGTCGCGCTTCTAATAGTCCATTATTTTCTGGCGACCATTTTCATAATTTCCGGCCCAAGTATGGAATCGAATTTTCATGACAATGAGATAGTTCTCGTTAGCCGATTTAACCTTTTTACCAATAAATTTACCCGCGGCGAGCCGATGGTTTTGAAGTTTCCCGGGGACCCCAAGCATAAGAAATACATAAAACGACTCATCGGCCTGCCGGGCGATACGGTTGAGATCCGCAACAGCCAATTTTGGATAAACGACAAACAACTGCCCGAAAGCTATCTTGACCGCGGTATGCCGACCATGCCGGCGCAAAACGAGCAAACGCTTTGGACCCTCGAGAAGGACCAGTATTTTCTCGTCGGCGACAACCGGCTCAATTCCGCCGATTCGCGCGACTGGGGCACAGCCGAGCGAGCCGATATGCTTGGTCCCGTTAAGATGATTCTTTTTCCACCCTCTCGGTTCCAGTTCATCGCCGTGCCGCCCTATTAAAAAACGCTCTAAATATTATTGGTATAATTGCAATATGGAAGAAAAATCACCGCAACAACCACAACAAACAGAAGCCCCAAGGGTGGAAGAGTCCACGCCGGAAAACGAAACCGC
>DATEBX010000031.1:0-2753 GCA_035287145.1 Patescibacteria group bacterium
TGGTCAAATAGGCCTGCTGGCGGCAGCGCCCGACAATGGTTTCCCAGTTGAATTTGATGTCCTTAAAAATCATCGGGTCGGGTTCAAATGTAACTTTTGTGCCGCTTTCTTTGGTTTCGCCCTCCGCTTTAAGTGGCGCGATGGCCTTGCCCCGTTTAAACGATTGGGTGTAGATTTTACCGCTCTTATATACTTCGACTCGAGTTGAGACCGACAGCGCGTTGACGACGGATATGCCGACCCCGTGCAGGCCGCCGGAGACCTTGTAACCCGAGCCGCCAAATTTGCCGCCGGCGTGGAGCGTCGTCATCACTGTTTCGAGCGCCGACTTTTTCGTTTGAGCGTGAATATCAACCGGTATGCCACGGCCGTCATCCTTGACGCTAACTCTATTTTCCGCTTCCAGCGTTACCGTAATGTTTTTGGCATATCCCGCGAGCGCTTCGTCAATAGCATTGTCCAGCACTTCCCAAACAAGGTGGTGCAGCCCTTCGATGCCGGTGCCGCCGATGTACATACCCGGCCGCTTGCGCACCGGTTCCAGGCCCTCGAGAACTGTAATGTCTTTGGCGGTATAAGTGTCTGGTTGTTGGTTTTCTGCCATAGAAAAAAGAAGAGTTGGTTAATGCCTCATCCTACTTATTTTAGCACTTCTCCGGCCGCGGCGCTAGCCCGCGGCAATCACTCTAATGCGCTCGAATGGGTCGCGAATTACACTCGAATGGCAGAAAAAGATTGTCATTGCGGGGAGCCAGCGATCCCTCGTTTCCTCGGGATAAACTCCGCAATCTTGTAGCGGCTGCGGTAATGCATGGCCGACAGACACACGACCACTTTCTATCTTCCGTATCACTTCTTTCCTTTCCCAGTAGGACTTAATGCGCGTCTGACGAGTAATTTTATCTTTTGGCGGAAGACGCGGGTATCGAATTGCATGGCGTGCTGGCGCATAGCCCGAGGGTCAAACTTGGCACGCTTGAAGCGCCTCACTGCCGCAATAATAGAGGCGGCGTTTTGGTTAGAAAACAATATGCCGGTCTGGCCGTCAATGACGGTTTCCAGTAAACCACCGGCGCCCAAACCGATTATTGGCGTGCCGGCCGCCATGGCCTCCACCGGCGCCATACCGAAATCCTCAAGCGCCGCGAAAACAAACGCTTTAGCACGACCGTACAGCGAGTAAAGTTCCTTGTCGTTAACAAGTCCCATAAACTTAATATTCGGCCCGGCCAGCGCCCTCAATTCCTTCTCCATTGGACCCGTGCCGACGACCAGAAGCGGCAATCCCAGCCGATTAAACGCCTCTATGATTATTTGGGGCTTTTTGTAACTCACGAGACGGCCTGCCATCAAATAAAAACCTTCCTTCTCTTCCATGAGCGGAATTCCTGACACATTGACGGGCGGATTTATGACCACCGACTCGCGCTCAAATGATTTTTTTATTCGAGCGCGAATATAGCGCGAATTGGCGACAAAACGCGTTACGTTTTTCGCCTTCTTTTTGCTCCACCAGCGAAAATACATTTCAAAAACTCTTGCCAAGGGTCCAAGGAGTAATCGGTCATTTAAATTATCAATCTTCGGCACCCAAGCCCAACGCACGGGCGTATGGCAGTAACAAATGTGAACCGTTTTTGGCCCGATATTCACCCCATGAGCGATGGTATGGGAACTCGAAATTACCAGGTCGCAGTCGCTTAAATCAATTCGGCCGATGGCCAGAGGCATAAGAAGGGTAAAGAGCTGGTGGTGTCGAGCGGCACCGGGCAGATTTTGCAGAAAACTGGCGCGAACATCGGCACTGCAAAATTCTCGCCGTGCATCGGGATTAAACAAAGTCGTATAAATTGGTGCCCGAGGAAAAAGTTTATGTAACTCAAGCATAACCTTTTCCGACCCCCCAACGGCGTCTATCCAGTCCATCACCAAAGCTACCCGCTGGTTTGGTGCTCGGCGTGGGACGTGGGACGTGAGAGTTTTTCTATTATAATCTTTATTCTTTGGCATAAAATATACAATTTTCGTGAATTAAATTACCCTCTTTTGTCATTGCGAGGAGTCCCATTGGGACGACGCGGCAATCTATTCAACTCTCGAGATTGCTTCGGGCCATTGGCCCTCGCAATGACACTATGAAGGCATTCAAGTGTAATTAGCAATTTTTATTAATACGCTCCCCTGCCGACAATTATCTGGATGATGGTTTTTATGAGCACGATGATGTCCATCCATGGCGACCAGTTTTCGATATAGAAGAGGTCAAGTTTAACTCGCTCTTCGTAGGACAGATCGCTGCGGCCGCTCACCTGCCAGAGTCCGGAAAGTCCCGGCCTCACCGACCAAAGCAGATATTCCGCGCCCTTATAGCGCTCGACTTCTTCCCGTATAACCGGCCGCGGGCCAACTAAGCTCAAGCTGCCAAGCCAAACATTGATGAACTGCGGCAGTTCATCCAAGCTGGTGCGCCGCAGAAATCGCCCGACGCGAGTGACCCTCGGGTCGTTTTTAACCTTAAAATTCGCCTCCAGCTCCGCGCGGTATTTGGCCTGATTCATCATTTCTCTATACTTTCTTTCCGCCGCCGCGCCGCCATAGCCCCGCCCGCGACAAAACTCGAGCTTCATAGTGCGGAACTTAAAAACTTTAAATACTTTGCCGTTGAGTCCCAACCGTCGATGCAGATAAAACACCGGTCCTCTGGAGTCCAATCTGACAGCCAGACCAATGATAAGAATAATCGGACTTAATAT
>DATEBX010000032.1:0-6984 GCA_035287145.1 Patescibacteria group bacterium
TGTCGCAATAAATCAAAGGCAGGGTAAACGCCAAAACCGCGAGCGCGGGGGCGCCTGAAACAAAGTCACTGTTACTTAGAAAGAGGATGATTTCCTTCGGCAGAATCAGGCAAAGCAGGGTTATGGGCAGCGCCAGAAATATCATTATCGTGATGGCTCGGCTGACTACCATGCCCACTCGCGCTTTATTGTTTGCGATATTTTTTGAAATAACCGGGAACAGAGAATTGGCAAAGAAACCGCCGGCGAAAGTAGTGACCTCTAATACTCTGAAGGCCACCGAATAGATGCCGACGGCATCCGCGCCTTTGATGGCAAAGAGCATAAGCGTATCGAGCTTAAAGAAAATATTGTTAACAATAAATACCAGCCCCAACGGCCAGGCCATATTGACGATTTTTTGCGCCAGTGCCCTGTCGTAGGCAAAGCCGAACTTGAGGAAACGGCGGCTGAAGTAATATTTCAGGGCGAATGTTGCCAGCCCGTAAAGGCCGATGGTCGCGACAACCAAGTAAAAATGGCCATTGAGATAAACCACAACGGCCAATGCCGAGAGTGATATTAATCGGCTTATGAGCTCGGAAACGGCCGAATACTGCATCTTGAGCCGCGCCTGGAGATATACATCGTAAACACTGCCAATCAAGTTGAAAAGAATATAAACGCCGGCAATCAAAACTCCCAGCTTGATGGCCGGGTCATACCCCGTCAAATAAACAAGTCCCGCCGATATCGAAGCCGCTAGAATGGCCGACACAACTCTCACGGTCAGGACATTGGCAAGGATCTTCTTCTCTTTAGTCGGGTTCTTGATTATTTCCCGCACCGCGACACTGAACAAGCCCAGGTCGGCAACCACAATCACCAAACTGGCGTAAGTGTTGATGGTATTGTACTGCCCAACGCCAAAAACACCCAAGTAGTTGGTCAGTAGCTTGATGGATACGAGCGATAGCGCCAAGGTTAATATCCGGACGATAACCTGTGAGGCGGTATTGATAAAAATCGCTCTTTTGTCGATAGTCATATAACTCTAAAACAATATCAAGATAAGATTTTACCTTTTTATCTTATCTTAAACAAGACCTTATGAGAATTATCTCCGCGCGCTTTTGAGCACTCGTTCTATCGCGACGACATACGCCGCCGTTCGCAGAGATATTCCCGCTTTTTGAGAGCCCCGCCAAACTTTCTCCGTGGCGCGAGACATATACTTGTCCAATTCGGCCAGCACTCTTTTTTTAGACCACTTTTGATGATTTTGATTTTGATACCATTCGAAGTACGACACTATCACGCCGCCGGCGTTGGCAAGAATATCGGGGATGACTATCACGCCGCGCTCGCGCAGAATCTTATCCGCTTCCGGCGTCGTCGGATTGTTGGCCATCTCAAGCACAATTTTCGCTTTGATATTGGGGGCATTATCTTTCGTAATCTGGTTATCGATAGCCGCCGGCACCAGCACGTCAACATCAAGCTCCAGCATCTCTTTGTTCGTCATCCGGCGGCAATCACCAACTTTACATCCGCCGGGCGCGCAGTGGCAGGTATGCGCCAGCTTTTTACCCTCCCAGTGGACAGAATTCATGGTGTCGTGGACTTTTAAGCCCTCGGGGTGGCTTACGGCACCGTCGTGGTCGGAAATCGCTATGACCTTGCAGCCCAACCGCTCGAGCGCCAGCGCCAAGTGCGACCCCACATTCCCAAAACCCTGTATCGCTATCCTTAATTCATGATTCTTAAATCCTAATTCTTGGGCAATTTTGCCCAACACAATCGCTCCGCCCTCGCCCGTGGCCTCCTCTCTTCCCTCTGACCCGCCGTCTTTAATCGCTTTCCCCGTCACCACGCCCAACGCCTTACGCCCTGCGACCTTCTCGTATTCATCTTTTATCCAAGCCATAACTTGCGGATTGGTATTAACATCCGGCGCCGGAATGTCTTTGTCGGGACCAATGAAATCGGCAATGCGGCGAATAAAGCCGCGGGTCAATGCCTCAAGCTCTTTTTCGCTAAGAGTCGAAGGGTCAACGGCGATGCCTCCCTTACCGCCACCGAAAGGAACACCGGCGACGGCGCATTTCCAGGTCATTAAGCTCGCAAGGATGCGCGCTTCGTCCATTGACACGTCGGGGTGGTAGCGCAAACCGCCCTTGTACGGTCCAAGAGCGCTTGAGTGTTGGATGCGATAGCCGCGATAAAGCTCTGTATTATCGCCGCGCCTAAGCGGTACAGAAACCTCAATCACCCTTTCAGGCGTGTGTAGGCGCGCAAGCGCACTCGGGCGGAGCTTGAGATGGCGCGCCGCCTCATTGATATAAGTATCAACCGACAACATGATAGTTAGATTTAAGATTTAAGAATAATTGTCATTGCGAGCCCCGACCCCAAAGGGGTCGTGGGCGAAGCAATCTCTCCCAGCAAAGGGTGCGGCATGACAAATAGCGGAATGGACATAAAAACAGAATATAAATTATATCGTTTTAATAAACTTTAGCGGCCAGCGTAGGACGCGCATAAGCCACATCATCGCGACGCCATAGTGCTTGCGCCAAAAGTAGTTCTGGCTCTCGTAGTACAGCCGCTTACGCTTTTTATTTGACTTTATGCTCTGGCCTTGTAAATGCACGACTCTTGCTTTGGTATAAACCCCAACGCGATAGCCCGCCTTTTGTGCCCTGTAGCACAAATCATCATCCTCAAGATACATAAATATCTTCTCGTCGAAGCCGCCAAGCTCTTCGAACACCTCGCGGCGCATGACCATGGAAGCGCCGACGATAACATCCGCATTGATAAATTCTTGCCCATCGATATTAAGTTTGGATTGGGCGCGCCGCAACAATAAATTACCGATGGTTTGGCGGCGCGCGATAAAATCCGGCTGTAAGTGGCGACATTGGCCGTCGTTATAGAGAAGTGGCGATACCGCGGCAACATCATTACGGCTCGAGATAAAGCGCAGCAGCTTGTCCATAGAACCGTCAACAACCCTAGTGTCCGGGTTAAGAAACCAAAGGATATCGCCTTTGGCAATTTCTGCTCCACGGTTATTGCTCGCACCATAACCGATATTTTCGCCAAGCTCTATGATTTTTATCGGCACTTCCTTACCGGCGGGACGATACGCGTCTCGGCCGTTATTGACGACGATTATTTCAACCGCACTACCTAAGTGCCGGCGCAATGATGCTACGCAATTAGTCGTTAATTTCGGCGTATTGTGATGAACAACAATCACTGATGTTTTCATATATTATGCTTGAATTAAACCTATTATCAGGTTATCATGAATAACGTATCGCTAGAATAATCCTGCTGCTCAATGACCCAAGATACCACAAAGCAATCTTTTTATCCATCCCGCTGGGTTGCGGGGCTTTTGGCGCTATGGTTTTTTGTTTTACCTTTTGAACGTTTGCCGACCCTCGAATACGCCGGCTTTACCGTAAAAATAAGCTATATAGTCGGCTTGGCAGTATTGCTTTTTTGGCTTTGGGGTAGATCGAAACTATCTTTCAGACCCTCTGACTGGTGGCTGGCGGCTTTTTGGAGCGCGGCGCTCCTGGGCCTTTTGTCCTCTCCCAGCCCACCCCGCAGCATTATCGTTTTCTTGATGTGGAGTTTCGTCTTTTTGCTATATTTCGCAGTGTCACGTCTGATGGTTAAATATGGCGCTTATCTGAAGATCGAAAAAGTTATTCTTATAACTGCCGCCATAGTCTGCCTTTTCGGCTTATTTCAGTTCATCGGCGATTCATTCGGGCTGCCTTCAACGATTACCGGCTTAAGAGACTTTTATACCCATACCGTCCTCGGCTATCCTCGCATTCAGTCAGTTGCCCTCGAGCCGCTCTATTTTTCAAACTTTCTTCTCGCGCCATTATTTCTAGCCCTCAAACAGAGTAGTGAAATGAATAAACTCTGGAATAAATACCAGTGGCTGGCGATTTTAATTTTGGTCAATATTATTCTGGGCTTTGCCCGCGGCGCTTACCTCGCTCTCATTATTTCTTTAATAATTTTAGCTATATACTTGCTTTATCAAAGAAAAATTCGACCACTGGTTTCGGTCTTCGGGGCAATAATAATTTCGTTAGTTATAAGTTACGGCTTCATTGTCTTAAGCACGCGCCAGCTCAACCTTCGCGATATTGCCCGTCACACCATCGCTCAAGACACCCAGTCCAGTGATTCTGTCGGAGGGCGGCTGGGAACCTATCGGCTGGCCTGGCAACAATTCCGTACTAAGCCGATACTCGGCCACGGTCCCGGTAGCTTCGGTCCTCTGGCTACACCCAACAATCAAAGTTTGAACGGTTACGGCATCGTTAATAATGAATATCTGGAAATTTTAGCCGAAACGGGTGCAGTCGGGCTTATGGTCTTTTTGGGCTTTCTCGTTACGCTGGCCTATGAGGCATGGCGCGGCTACAATAGAAGCGATAGCGCCAAGCGCCAAACCATTTTCTACCTCGGGCTCGGCCTGCTGGCGGTCTTCATCCAATACAATTTCTTCTCAACTCTCTATATAATCTACATATGGGCCTTCCTCGCCCTCCTGCGCAGCCAATTCGATAATCCCAACAATGTCATTCTCAAACCGACCCCTCCTACTCCTCCCCTTGTTAAGGGGAGGACGGGTGGGGTAGTAAGCGGTAGATAAATAAGTACGCTAGCCACAATACACCCAGTATGAAAATTAATACAATATCTCGATACCTCATTCTAACCACTGTTTTTCTGGTGCCGTTTTATTTTTTACGATTCAAAATCCTCGGCATCCCAACCAATGTTTTCGAGGTCGCGGTTTTGGTGAGCGCTGCCTCCATTGCTTTCAAACGGCCATACCACTCCGTCGGCTGGTGGCCGTGGCTGCTCTCTGGCGTAGCCCTTCTTACCGCGATTTTTTCGCCCGACTCAAGAGTCGCTTTGGGAATTTTCAAGGGCTGGTTTCTTATCCCCACCCTCTTTGCTTGGGCCATCGTTCAAGTCTTCAATGCTCATAACATCAACCGTTTGCGCCTGCCGCTCTTGGCCTCCGCCTCGATTGTTTCTATTTGGGCTATACTGCAAAAGGCCGGTGTCGTTACCGCGCTTTTTTATCAAGCGGGCGATGCCAGTTTCACTGCTTATTTAAGCGAAGGCCGCGCCTTCGGCCCCTTCGAGTCGCCCAATTATCTGGCGATGTATCTTGTGCCGGTTTTCTTTATGGTTCTGCCTCTGATTTGGGCGAAAGTGAAACTATGGCAAAAAACACTCACCATCTTCGCTGTGGCATTGATTCTACTGGCCGTATTTTTCTCTTTATCACGCGGCGGCGGCGCGGCAATGGGAGTAGGGTTAATAGTTTACCTGCTCATAAGCGGACTAAAAAAATACCGGTCATATAGCATAAAATATCTCGCCGCCGCCGCGCTCACCCTCATCATTGCCCTAAATATCTCTTATTATATTTTAGCCCCGCGAGTGCAAAGCAAAACCGGCGGCGACGCCATCCGCCAAGAAATTCTCGACTACTCCCTAAAACTGGCACGCCAGAATCCCCTTTGGGGCGTTGGGCTCGGGAATTTTCAAGAGGCCGTTCGCCGAAGCTCCACAGGCCACGCCAGTTTCCAAACCTATGCCCTGCCTTTCGCTCTTCATCCGCACAACCTCCTGCTGGCGCTCTGGCTCAATCTCGGCTTGGCGGGACTAGCGGTATTCCTAGTCATTATCTATCGCATTATCAAGAACCTCGCCGGCCACCCCGAGACCGCGACGCTCGCCGCCGCCCTCGCCGCGATTCTCGTCCACGGCCTTTTCGATACCACTTATTTCAAAAACGACCTCTCGGCCGTCTTCTGGCTCATATTTGCCATCAGCTGCCTTCTGGCATCTCAAAACACAAATCTGAAATCGCAAAACCACATCTCAAAAACCTAAATCTTGCAGACATTATTACAGTTTTAAGATTTAAGCTGTGGATTTGCCTTTTGCGATTTGAGTTTTTAATTCTAGCCATTTTGAAACATCCAAGCTTGTGTCCTTCGGCAGAGTAACCGACTTAATGTCGGCTCTTTTGATGGGCTCGGCTTTGGGGTTGGTAAGCTTTGCCAGCGCGAAAACGGACTTCCTCTCAGTCGCGATATGGATAACCTTTGGCAACTCTTGATAATGCGTAATCGCCAACGCGAGTTCTTTGGCTATGACATCAACATAGTCCGCCGAGGTCCACATATCGGTGCACGCTCGTACATGTTCAAAGGGCCGCGGCTTGAACGACGTGCGAATGATGTGGTAGTGAGGCACGCGAGAGGCCTCTCGTTCTCCTTCCAGCTTGGTCAATGCGTAAAAATTCACCGGCCTGGTCGCGTCTTCCTCCTTGTAATTGCCCTTGTCGCCGCCAAAAACATAGTCAGTCGAAATGTAAATCAAATGCGCCGGCGGTTGTACTTCCTTGATTGCATTTGCTACGTTCGCCGTCCCCGCGACATTTATGCGCCGGCAAACATCTTTTTCCTCTTCGGCTTTGGCAACGTTGGTGTACGCCGCCGCGTGGACCACCGCGTCGGGCTTGTATTTTTTAAGGACGCGGATGCAATCTTCGAGTTTGGTGATATCCCACTCGCCAATACCGGGCGCGATAAGAGTTATTGTTCGAGCGGGTCGAGAACTATCAGTATGAATTAGAAGCTTCTTCAGCTCCGTCCCCAGCCGCCCCCCGCCACCGGATAACAAAATTATCATTTTGTTAGATTTAAGATTCGTGACTTGTCATTCCGAGTGAAGTCGAGGAATCCCTTTCTGAAAAACAAAGCGATTTCTCCACGTTGGTCGATGGCACCCCCGAGGAGCAATCTCCTCGGATGCCTTACACTCATTGACATATCAATATTTGGTTTGAAAGAATAACTTTAGCTGTTTGATTTGCTTTATTGAATGCTTTCCTTCTTGTCTGGCGATATAGCTTTTTATCTTTCCTTCCGTTTGGGTTTCACC
>DATEBX010000033.1:0-2191 GCA_035287145.1 Patescibacteria group bacterium
CCCGCCACATCGTATGCCATCCAACTCAACAGTGCGACAACGAGTGCGATTAGCAATCTTCGCCTACTTTGCTTGCTCATATTTTGGACCCTACACGACTTACGCACCTACTGTTCGAGCGAAGCGACTATAAGAAGCGAAGTCGAGAACTAATATATTTTTAACTTCTCGATTCGCCCGTGACTCCAGTGGGGTCAGGGCTCTCTCGAAGAATAATTAAGATATTCTGCGTAAGTCGTGGCCTTGAAAAAATCTTATCGGTAATAATTTGTCAGGAGCCATTTGGCGATGGTACCGAAAGCCGGCGCGGCGCTCGACTCCGCCCACTCCACATTAGCGGGACTGTCAAGTTTAACCAGCATAACAAATTTCGGGTCATCGGCCGGCGCGAAGCCGGCAAAAGAGCCAATGTGGGTGTTTTCTTCATAACCCGGCCCGTCTTTTTTGGGTATTTGCGCCGTGCCGGTTTTACCGGCCACCCGAAAGCCGGCCACGGCCGCTTTTTTGCCATGCCCGCGTTCCACCACGCTAACCAGCATTTCTTTGATTTTAGCGGCTGTTTCCGGCTTGATGACATCCCTCACCTCCGTCGTCTCAATTTTTTTCTCTTCGCCGCTCGGTGAGATAATCGTATCGAGAATATGCAGTTTGACTAATTTGCCGTTATTGGCGAGTGCCATATACGCCGCGAGTATTTGGATGGGAGTCACCGACACGCCTTGGCCGAAAGAAATCGTCGCGCGGCCGACGTCGTTCCATTTGGTCGCCTCCGACAGCTTGCCGACGCCCTCCGCTCCTAAATCAACACCTGTTTTGACGCCAATGCCAAAATTAGTCAGATATTTGCCCAAAATATCATTACCCACTTTATCCCCCACCCAAATCATTCCGATATTGTCAGAGTTCTCCAGGACTTGGGTCATGGTCTCATATCCAAAACTTTTGTCCTGCGAGTTGTGGATTTCGTAACCGTTAATCGTTACCATATTCTTGAAACCTCCCGGCAAATCATCAGGTTTGGTGTCCGGCTCAACCAAGCTGGCGTCAATCGCCGCCGCCATAATGAGCGGTTTAAATATTGAACCCGGCTCGTAAACGTCGGAAACCGCCGTGTTCAAGAATTTCCACTGTTCTTCTTGTGATACTTCGTTAAACTTATTGGGGTCGTAAGACGGGCTGTTTGCCATGGCCAAAACGCGGCCCGTCTTGGGTTCGGCAATAATAATAGTGCCGCCGCTGGCGCCGTATTTTTCGATGGAGCTTTTCAGCTCTCGTTCCGCCATGAACTGCACCGTGCTGTCGAGCGTCAAAACCAAGTCAACGCCATTTTGCGCCTTGGCTTGGTCATTGACGCCAATCACCCGCCCTTTAGTATCCTTGAGTCCGTATATAACACCCGGCACGCCTTTGAGTTCATTATCATAATATTTTTCAATGCCGCTCGACCCCGCGCCGTCATAATTTACAAAACCGATGGTTTGCGCCGCCATCTCCGTTTCCGGATAGAAGCGCACAGGGTTCGGTACCGTTATGACGCCGCGAATATTGAGGTCGGCAATCTCTTCGGCTTTGACCTTGTCGATGCGTTTGGCAATGGGCGGAATGTAAAGCTTACCGCTCTGAAATTCAGGCAGAAGTTTAGCGGCGTCAAGCGATAACTTTTCAGCTAAGATTCGAGCGCTATCTTCGGGGTCTTTAAGGTTACGCGGCACCACCCAAACATCAAACATCATAATGTTGGTCGCCAGAGGGAAAAAATTATTATTTTCGCTCGCGCTCGTTACCCCAAAATCGCTGGCGGTTTGGTCGTAGGCGTATATGCGCCCTCTTTCCGGCTGGCTGGTAATCTTCGCTGTTTGCTGGTCTTTAGCCAGCGCGCGGTAATGGGGCGCTTCGAGCACTTGGCGGCGAAAAACATTGCCGGTTAAAAGTATTAAAAGGACAACAAAAACCCAGCGCAAAACTATCACGCGCTGGTCGATGGCGGCCGACGATACTTTTGTTCCGCTCAAAGAGGAAAGATGGTAATCCTTATTCTGGTACAAGGCCCTGCTCCTTGGCTTTAGTTTGCACTTATTGGAGCGATTTGAGCCGCAGCGCTTGAACCGATAAGTCCTCTTTAGCCGCTTCAATACTCTTTTTCTTTGACTCGAGGTCGCCGATAGCGTAATTGCGCGTCGCGTTTTGCGTT
>DATEBX010000034.1:0-2835 GCA_035287145.1 Patescibacteria group bacterium
TAGCCAGGCGATTAACATCCCGAACCAGAGAGGCAGGACCCACCATTTTAAATCATAAACGGAAACGGCGGCGGCGGGGAGACGCGACGCTGTGGAGATAACGCGGGCAAATACTGTTAGTGGCAGCCATGCGATGAGCGATACTGTTTGTCCGACGAGTGGAGATACCAGAGTTACAAGCGCGACGGCAAAGCTCGCCGCCATGGTAAAAGGTATGAGCGGCAGTAAGACGGCATTAACGAGCGGCGCCACCAGGGAGATTTGGCCGGAGAGGCCGGCGATGACCGGCCAAGTGACAAGCTGGGCGGCGCAGGTGGACGATACCGCTTCGCGCACCGGCACGCCGAGACGGCGATAAGGCGGCAGGCGGCGAACAAAACCGGCATCAAAATATTTGGAAAAATACACGAGCCCCAAAATTGCCAAAAAAGAGAGTTGGAAGCCGGCATCAAAACGCGCAATGAGCGGATTAAGCGCCACCATAGCTCCCGCCGCCAGATATACCGTGTAGTCAACCCTGTTTTGCCGCCCGACCAACTTGGCAAGCAGGAAGAGGGAACCCATAATACCGGCTCTCACCACACTGGCGCTGGCGCCCGTCATAACGACGAAAGACGCCAGGGCCGCGAAGCCGCTCGTAATCGCCGGCCAGTAGCCGAGCCAGCGTCGCACCGTCAAAAAGAAGATTAAGATAACAATGGTAATGTTATAACCGGAAATGGCGACTATATGGCTTGTGCCGGTGCGTTGCATGGCGAGCTTGAAGGCATTGGTAAAGCTGGCGCTGCCGCCGGTCAGGAGTCCTCGCGCCAGCGCCGATTCCGGCTCCGGCAGAGCCCGCGCAGTGGCGTTCTCTAACGTTCGTTTAATTTGTAAGATTTTCGATACTGCGGCAGAGCCGTTCTCTTCACTTTCTCGCGATACATCTTTCGGATATTTGACAATGCCGACCGCGCGAAATTTCATAAGCAGGTACTGTGGGTAATCAAAAACCTTGCCGTCATCAGTTTCAAAAGTTTCAACGCGGTCGATTTTCCCCTTGAACTTTATCTCGTCACCGTAGTGGTAAAACGGATAGGTCTCCGCCTTGACTAGAACATGCCGATTATCAGGTATTTTAACTATTAACTGTTGGTAGGTTGGCTTTTGGAGTGGCTCGCTAACGACTATTCCCATGCCGTCAAAATCGGTATAAAAAGAATCGGGCGCTTGGAGGCGCGCCTCGTAATACCCGCCCCAGCCCAAACCAAGTAGTATGAAACCGAGCGACAGATAAACGAGCGCTAAAATTTTATGATGGCGGAACCAAACACCGCCAATAATAAGCGCCGCGGCGATGCAAAGGAGCGGCCGCCAGATTGCAATGAAATAATCCGTCGCGGAAGCGGCAAACGCTCCGCCGATAAATGCCAAGATAATAATTCGCACCGCGTTGGTGCGAGTAAGAAGCGCCATATCTCCACAGAGCCACAAACCCGTGCTGATGTAAAGTTTACATCAGAAATTATCTACCCCATTACCACCTACGCGGTGGTAATGGGGAGTAATGCTGGAAATTATTGACAATCATAACAATAAGTATTAGCATTAATAAACGATGAAACCTATTAAAAAAGATTTTCAAAAAGAAGTGGCGGCGCTGAAGGCCGGCTGGCAGAGGACGCAGGCCGATTTTGATAATTACCGCAAGCGCGTTGAGGGAGAAAAGCAGAATTGGCAGAAAAACGCCCAAATGGAGCTTGTCGCGGAGCTGCTGCCCGTTTTGGATAATTTTGAGCTGGCTTTGTCGCACTTGAGCGACGCGCAGAAGCAAGACCCAACCATCCAAGGCATACTCCACATCAAGTCGCAGCTTATCGGCATAATGGAAAATATCGGTGTCAAGAAAATCAACTGCGCGCCCGGCGACTGCTTTGACCCTAACATTCACGAAGCCGTTGATTCTCACGAGGGCAGTGGTGGCGATGTTATCCACACAGTACATCGCCATGGCTATCAAACCGGCGACCAAGTACTGCGGCCGGCCAAAGTAGTCGTCCGCAAAAATTCCACCGCTTGAACTCTTGCTCCATAAATGCTATGCTTTATTGTCCTCCCTCGGAGGCAAGAGTTGATGTTTGGCAAATTCTGCAGGCCGTGTCGCCAGCCAGCCGAAAGGAGTGGGGCCGATGAAGTTCCCAGAGTTCGAACGCGATTACATTAAGCCGCTGGGGGGAACACCGGATTCGATCAAGGTTACGAAACTCGAAAGCGGCTTCAAGCTCGACCCAAAGAGTACCGAGGAAGATGTTCTGCGTAGAGCCAGGGTCTGGCTTGCAAGGCTTGATGGCTGCATCCATGGCTGTAGGAACAGACGCTTCCCCATCCACACCGATGCCCTCGAACACCCAACAGCACCCTTCCTTCAGGTTTTTGTTCGTCCCTGCGAGGACGCGTCGTGACAGGACTACCCGTCGCAAGGAGGTGAAAAGATGGGCGATAGAGAGGAATTGACCGTGGACGGACTCATCAAAGCCCTCCGGCAAACGCCGCTTGTACGTGCCAGACTGGACGAGGAGGACTTCCGAGATATCCGTGACGAGGAGACTCGAGGTCAGCCGATCGAAGTGATAGTCGGCAACCTCGCCACCACCCTCATTGATCGCTTGAGGGAAAGCGGCCTTAACGCCGTTGATGACGAACCTGCCGTGTTAGCTTACCTCGATATGATCGGCATCACTATACCCGGCAGCGATGCCGCCTCGTAGCATCCCCCCTATTTGTAGCGCCCCGCACCCCCCGCGGGGCGCTCCTCATATCATAAAACCTCCCCTTGCCCCCTCCTTGGAAAAGGAG
>DATEBX010000035.1:0-3560 GCA_035287145.1 Patescibacteria group bacterium
TCGCGCCACTTAAAGCGGAGGGCGAAACCAAAGAAAGCGGCACAAAAGTTACATTTGAACCCGACCCGATGATTTTTAAGGACATCAAATTCAACTGGGAAACCATTGTCGGGCGCTGCCGCCAGCAGGCCTATTTGACCAGAGGCATACATATATCTCTTGTTGACCAGCGCGAGCAAACCAACGGACATCCCGCGACCTACAACTTCTATTTTGAGGGCGGCATCGTGTCATATGTGCGCTACCTGAACATCAACCGCAAATCTTTCCACGAGCCGATTCTGGTGAGCAAGGAGTCCGACGAGGGCGCTCTCGAAGTCGCTATTGGCTATACCGACGATTTCAACGAACACGTTTTTACCTTTGCCAATAATATCAACACTATTGAAGGCGGCACCCATTTGACCGGTTTTCGCACGGCGCTAACACGCGCGCTCAATGACTATGGGCGTAAGAATGATGTCTTTGCCAAAGTTCTGCCAGCAGGTTTAAGCGGGGATGACGTGAGAGAGGGTTTGACTGCCATAGTTTCCGTCAAATTGCGCAACCCGCAATTTGAGGGTCAGACGAAATCAAAACTCGGCAATCCGGAAATAAAAAGTATGGTGGACAGCGCGGTATCGTCCGGCTTGGCGTCGTACCTTGAAGAGCACCCGCAAGACGCGCGGCGGATACTGGAGAAATCACTGCTCTCCGCCAAGGCGCGGCTGGCGGCCCGCGCGGCACGCGAAACTGTTATTCGCAAGGGCGCGCTTGACGGCATGACATTGCCCGGCAAATTAGCCGACTGCAGCGAGCGCGACGCCGCCAAGAGTGAGCTTTACATAGTTGAGGGTGATTCGGCGGGCGGCAGCGCTAAACAGGGCCGCGACCGCCGCTTCCAGGCAATTCTGCCCCTTCGGGGCAAAATATTAAATGTCGAGCGGGCGCGGCTTGACCGTATGCTTTCAAGCGAGGAAATTAAAGCGCTGATTGTCGCTATGGGCGCGGGAATCGGCGACTCGCTCGATACGACAAAAACGCGCTATCATCGCATTATAATTATGACCGATGCCGATGTTGACGGCAGCCACATCCGCACCCTGCTTCTGACGTTTTATTTCCGCCATTTCCGCGAGATAATCGACAAGGGCTACCTGTATATCGCCCAGCCACCGCTTTATATGATTCAAAAAGGCAAGAATAAGCAGTACGCTTATTCCGACGAAGACAAAGCCGAGATTCTTGACGAGTTTAAATCCAAGGCCGACGGCGAGGGCAAGGAAGAAAGCAAGATTAACATTCAACGGTACAAGGGCTTGGGCGAGATGAACCCATCTCAACTGTGGGAGACCACTATGAATCCGGAGAACCGCATCCTTTTGCAGGTCAACGTGGAAGACGCCGAACGCGCCGATGAGATATTTACCATGCTCATGGGCGAAGAGGTGCCGCCGCGCAAACGCTTCATCCAAACCCACGCCAAGAATGTTAAGAATCTGGACATCTGAATGAGGGTTATAAGGTTCATAAAGTTCATAAGGTTTGTAAGGTTCGAAACTTTAACAACTTTACAAACTTTAATAACTTTATAAATTAATGCCTTATGGCTGACAATAAAGATTACAATCCGGGGGAAGAGATCGGCTATATTAAGCCGCGCCACATAGAGCGGGAGATGCAAAGCTCCTATCTTGACTATGCCATGAGCGTCATCGTCGCGCGGGCTCTGCCAGATGTGCGCGACGGCCTTAAGCCGGTGCACAGACGTATATTGTATGCTATGGGCGAGATGGGGCTTTACCGCAACCATCGCCACACCAAAAGCGCCAAAATCGTCGGAGAGGTCTTAGGTAAATTCCATCCCCATGGCGATTTGGCGGTTTACGATACGCTTGTCAGGATGGCGCAAAATTTTGCCATGCGCTATCCGTTGATTGACGGCCAGGGCAACTTTGGTTCTATGGACGGCGACTCGGCGGCGGCCATGCGTTATACTGAAGCGCGCATGGCGGCTATTTCGCAAGAAATGCTATCGGATATCGGCAAGGACACGGTTGACTTTGTCGATAACTATGACGGCACGCTGCAAGAGCCGCCGGTATTGCCGACCAAAGTGCCACAGCTTTTACTCAACGGTTCTGTCGGCATTGCCGTCGGCATGGCGACCAATATCCCCACACACAATTTATCCGAAGTGGCGGACGCCATCGCGTTTCGCGTTGATAATCCCGATTCGGACCCCGACGCGCTCATGGGCTTTGTCAAAGGACCGGATTTTCCCACCGGCGGCAGTATCCACGGCCTCGAAGGCATAAAAGCCGCCTATTCAACAGGCAGGGGAAAAATTATTATTCGCGGCATAGCCGCCATTGAAGAAACAAAAAAAAGCGGTTGGCGCATCATCATTAGCGAGTTGCCCTACCAAGTCAATAAAGCCGAGCTTATCGTGCGGCTGGCGGAGCTTGTCAAGTCCAAAAAAATCGAGGGGATTAGCGACCTGCGCGACGAGTCCGACCGCACTGAAGGGGTGCGCATCATCGTGGACCTCAAAAGTAACGCCCAGTCCAAAAAAATCCTCAACCAGCTTTATGAAATGACAGCCCTGCAGACCGCTTTCCACGTTAATATTTTGGCGCTGGTTAACGGCATTGAACCCAGAATCTTGACACTCGGACAAGTAATCGATGAATTCATTAGACACCGCCAAGTAGTTGTACGGCGACGCACCAAGTATCTGTTAGCGAGAGCTGAAGAGCGGGCTCATATTTTAGAGGGGTTGAAAATCGCGCTTGACCGGATAGATGAAGTTATCGCGACCATTAAAAAGTCACCGACCAAAGAAGCGGCACAAAAAGCGCTCGTAACAGATTTCAAACTTAGCCAAGCCCAGGCGACAGCTATTCTCGATATGCGCTTATCGGCGCTTGCCGCTCTTGAGCGACAAAAAATCGAAGACGAGCTCGAGGAAAAGAAAAAGTTGATTATCGCGCTCCAAGCGATTCTTGGCGACGAGAAAAAAATCTTAGCCATTATCAAAGAAGAAACGTTAGGCATCAAAGAACGTTTTGGCGACGCCCGGCGCACGAAAATTATTCCCGAAGAGTTGGGTACTTTTTCCGCCGAGGATTTGATTCCTAACGAAACGGTGCTGGTGACGCTCACCAAATCAAACTATATCAAGCGGGTGCCGGTCGGCACCTATAAAAAGCAGGGGCGCGGCGGTAAAGGCATCATCGGCATCACCACCAAAGAAGAAGATGTGGTGGAGCATCTATCGATTGCCAACACTCACGACGATATAATGTTCTTTACCGACCGCGGCAGGGTTTTTACGACCAAAGTTTATAATTTGCCGTCCGTGAGCAGACAGTCAAAGGGGCAGGCGGTTGTCAACGTCTTGCAAATTTCACCCGAAGAAAAAGTAACAGCCATCATCGCGCTGGATAAGGGGAGTGTCAAGGAAAATAAGTATCTTTTTATGGCCACCGAAAAAGGCGCGGTGAAAAAGACGAAAATCGACGCCTACCGCAACATTCGTAAAACCGGCATTATCGCTATGGGGCTCAAAAGCGAAGATA
>DATEBX010000036.1:0-3806 GCA_035287145.1 Patescibacteria group bacterium
GCCACCCTCAAAGAAGCGCGGTGTGCCGCGGCTTTTTCGCGAAGATTGCCCCTTGGTGCCCCGACCGGCTGTTTTGCCTCGACCGGCGGCAATGCCTCGCCCGACCCGTTTGCCCCCTTTAATGATTTTGACGATTTTATCAAGTGTCATGGTAAGTTATAAATTTCAAATTTTAATTGACGGATGCTTGACTATTCTGTCGGCTAGGTAGCTGACTTCCCTCAAACCCAATATTGTCGCCTGGACGTTGTTCAGTTTATTGTTGGACCCAAGCGACTTGGCAACAAGGTTTTTAATGCCAGCGACTTCGACAACGGCGCGAATGCTACCGCCGGCAATTACCGATGTGCCTTTAGGGGCGGGTTTCAAGTAAACGGTAGCGCTACCGTAACGTTTGGTAATTTCCAAAGGTATGGTGTCGTTTATGATTTTTATCTCATGCATGTGGCGGCGGGCAAAAGTGGTTGCTTTACTGACAGCGACGCTAACTTCGGTTGCCTTACCCAAACCGGAACCCACTCTGCCTTTTTGGTCGCCAACGACTACCAGGGCGCGGAAACGTATGCGTCGCCCGCCTTTTACGGTACGCGCCACGCGGTCAACTTGAATGACTTTTTCCAGGATGTCATCCTTTGGTTTGTTGCGGGTGTTTTGCCTCTGTTGTCTTGCGGTCATATTTTTATTCCTAATGTTGTTACGACTTGCGCGATTTTAGCAATATTGCCGTGATATTTATAGCCGCCGCGGTCATAAATTACTTGTTTGATATTTCTCTTTTTGGCCAACTCCGCCGCCCGCGTTCCCAGCCAGGCAATTTTTTCTTTGCCCTTCAATTTCCGGCATTCTTTGTCTTTACTACTGACAGCCCCAAGGGTTTTGCCTGTTGCCGAATCCACCAAAGACAGCTCGTAGTGGCGGCTACTGCGGAATACCACCAATCTCGGCACCTTGGTATTGGCGCTCATTTTCGCGCGAGAACGCTTCGCGCGTTGAATTCTTGTTTGGTTACGAGTTATTAAACCTTGTTTCATCTTAATCCTTATGACGCGCCGGCGGCTTTGGCCGTTTTACCTGCTTTGCGGCGGATAATTTCACCGGCATATTTTATACCCTTGCCCTTATATGGTTCAGGCGGACGCAAACGGCGGACGCGTGCCGCCGTTTCACCGACTAATTGCTTGTCGGGGCCGCTTAAGGTTATGATATTCTTCTTAACTTCTATGTTTATGCCGGTGGGAATGGCAAAGTTGACAGGGTGAGAAAAACCGAGGTGCAGGACTAGGGTTTCGCCCTCAACCCCCGCTTTATAACCGACACCTTTCATCTCAAGTTGTTTAGTGTATCCTTCGGTCACGCCCAAAACGGCGTTGTTAATGAGAGTCCGCGTCAGGCCGAATAGAGCCCGGTGTACGCGGGAATTGGCTTTGGGGCTAACGATTATTTGACCCTCAACCGCTTCAACTTTCATTTCGGGCCGGAAATCGACTCTAAGTTCGCCTTTCGGTCCCATAACACGAACTTGAGCGGCCCCGATGTTTACCGTGACGACTTCTGGAATAATGATGGGTTTTTTACCGATTCTGGACATTTTAGTATACCTCGCAAATCATTTCTCCGCCTACGCCAATCCTGCGCGCTTCACGGTCTGACATTATACCCTTACTCGTGGAAATTATCAACACTCCGGCGCCTCCCATCGGTCGCGGCAACTTTTTGGCCGGAGAATATAGACGGCGGCCGGGTTTTGAAATACGGCGCAAGTTAATGATGCGCTGGTCTCCCAAGGTAAGAACCAGTTCACCTTTTGTTTTGCTTTTTTTAACGTCGATGCCATCTAGGTACCCCTTTTCTTTTAGGATCTTAGCAACGGCGTGCTTAACTTTTGAGTAAGGCAAAGCAACGGTCGTCCGGCGGGCGCTTTGGCCGTTTTTGATTCGAGCTACCATATCGGCAATTGGATCGGTTACCATGATGATTTTGTTACTCCTGGTATTTGGCCCTGGCTCGCCAATTCGCGAAAGCATATCCGACACAGTCCGAAAAGGCGCATGTAGCCGTGGTTTCGGCCGCATTTCTTGCACCGGCTCACCTGTCTGGTGGGATATTTCGGCTTTCGGTTCGCCCTGGCGATCAT
The DNA here is from genome assembly GCA_035287145.1 of Patescibacteria group bacterium. Taxonomy (GTDB): domain Bacteria; phylum Patescibacteriota; class UBA1384; order UBA1384; family UBA1384; genus DATEBX01. The sequence goes on from DATEBX010000036.1 coordinate 2,135, forward strand.
TGATTTTTTAGCCATTTTTTACTCCCGTATTTTGGGTGTTGTCTTTTTCGAATGGTAAACCAAGCTTTTCCAATAATTTTCGGCTCGTAGCGGGTGTTCCGTTTAAAATTTTAAAGGTTATTTGAAAACCGTGAGTGTGGCTAACTTTGTCGTATGGTATTTCCGGAAATATAACTTGTTCTTTGACGGCAAGGGTATAGTTTCCCTGGCGGTCGAAATTATTAAACTTTAAGCCCTTAAAATCACGAATGCGAGGAAGCGCGATATTGGCCAACCTTTCAATAAAGCTAAGCATTCTCTTGCCGCGCAGTGTTACCATAACACCAACAGCGTCGCCCTCGCGTACCTTAAAGCCGGCGATGGCTTTCTTGGCTTTTGTCATAACGGGCTTTTGTCCGCTCACTGTTTTAAAGGTATTAACGACCTCCTCGACAAAACCTTTATCATCTTTCATTCGGCCTATGCCGCAGTTCAATACTACTTTTTCAAGACGCGGTAATGCTAAGAGATTAACATCTCCCAAATCTTTCTTTAAGCCAGCATTAACGGTTTTAAGCTCTATCATTTTAGTTGAAAGTTTTTTGGCAATGCGTGCACGCGCGCTGTTTGCTCCGGTTATTTATACGATAAGCTACTCGTGTAGTTTTACCGCACAGGGGACAAACCAGCATAACGTTGGCAATCGGTACCGGCAAAGTTTTATCGATTATCCCACCGGATGGTGTTCCTTTTTGGCTTTTAACATGTTTTTTAACAATATGGACACCTTTAACGACAACTTTGTTGGCTTGGGGGAACACCCTCAACACGGCGCCTGTTTTGCCGCTATCGTTACCCTTTATGACCTTCACGGTATCGTTTCGCTTAATCTTCATCTTATAAAACCTCTGGCGCTAAGGAAATTATCTTGGTAAAACCCTTTTCGCGCAGCTCCCGCGCTATGGGGCCGAATATGCGCGTGCCTTTGGGGGTTTTGTCGGTGTTGATAATCACTACGGCGTTTTCGTCAAAGCGAATGGTTGTACCGTCAGCTCGGCAGTAAGGTTTGGTTTGCCGGACAACTACCGCCCTCAAAACCTCTTTTTTCTTCACCGTGCCGCGCGGCATAGCCGACTTGACGGAAACCATTATAGTATCGCCAACTTGGCCTTCAGCCGCTCTGGCGCCGCGAAGCACCTTGAAGCACGCCACGTCTTTGGCGCCTGAATTGTCGGCTACTTTTAATCGGCTGCGCAACTGTATCATTTTATGTCTCTTTTTGAGCTAATTTTATAACCTGCCAATGCTTGGTTTTAGACATCGGTTTTATCTCGCCAATCATCACCTGGCTACCGACTTCACCAATACTCTGCGGATTGTCGGTGTGGAATTTCTTAGTAACAGTAAAGCGCTTTGAGTAGATCGGATGGATTTTGGTACGTTCCACTGCCACCACGGTAGAGTGGGGTGTAATTTTTACAATATTTCCAACGAGAGTAGTCTTCATATAATTTATTTACCTCGAACAATGGTTTTAAGGCGGGCAATGTCGCGTCGCACAGCTTTTGCCTCGCGAACGTTCTTTATCTTACCCGTTACGGAGCCGGAAATCAAGCTGCGGAGCTTATCTTCAAGCTTTTGGACTTCTTGAGCCGCCTCGGCAGGCAACATCTGTTTAATCTGTGTTTTTCTT
>DATEBX010000037.1:0-24812 GCA_035287145.1 Patescibacteria group bacterium
ATTATTTTACCGTCGGCCTAGAAGAGATCGAGCAAACATTCGCCGAATTTTTGACTTTAGCGCGACCGGGCGCGTGGGTCATAGCCCTCGAGCCCGACTCGTCAACGAAGCGCGTCCTGGCTAAGGTCGCGCGTGAGCGCCCGGACATTAAAATAGTTAAAAGCGCAGATGATGAACAAAATATCGAAAGCATCGATTGGAAGGAATATCAGTTTTTCGGTCGGCACAACATAGGCAACGCTCAAGCGGCGGTGGCGGCGGTCAGGCGACTCGGGATTACTCCGAAAGAGGCCTGGGCGTCACTGCGCAGTTTTAAGGGAGCGCGCCGCAGGTTGGAATATATGGGTACCTTTAAGGAAGCGGTAGTTTATGACGATTACGGCCACCATCCGACGGAAATTGCCGCTGATATTAGCGCCCTGCGCGAAAAATATCCCAAAAGAAAGTTAATGGTCGTATTCCAGCCCCACCAAGTTAGCCGAACCAAATTGTTATTTGACGATTTTGTCACGGCACTGTCTGGAGCCGACAATATTGTCATCACCGATATTTACAAAGTGGCCGGACGCGAAGAGAAAGAAGATGTCTCATCAGAGATGCTGGTTAGCGCGCTTAAAAAGAAAGATAAGAATGCCGGTTATGTCGGCTTGCCCTATGATAACGTTTCGCGGTACATTAAAGAAAAAGTCGGTGCCAACGATTTGGTTCTTACGCTTGGTGCCACTGAAATTAACGAAGTGGCGAAAGGATTAACCAGTGCCGATAAGTGAAATGGAAGCAAAATTGGGAGAGGGGCTAAAACGCGGCGAGCCGATGTCGCTTCACACTACCATGGGTGTGGGTGGGTTGGCGAAGTTTTATTTCGAAGCACGAACGATAGAGGAGCTGACAACGGCGGTGGCCGAGGCGCGAGAGAACAGCATCGACTACCGCGTTGTCGGGACGGGGAGCAACATATTGGTTTCCGATGACGGTTTTTACGGCTTGATAATCGCAAACCGTACGAGCAATATCTCTATGGACCCGGACAACCGGCAGATAATTTGCGACAGCGGAGTGCCCCTGGTGCGCCTCATAACTTTTGCCGCCGAGCATTCCTTAAGCGGGCTTGAACCCTTGTACGGCATACCGGGCACGGTGGGTGGAGCGATATATGGCAATGCCGGCGCCCACGGGGTGGAGATTACGAACTATCTTAGATTTATTACCGTGGTATTGGGTGACGGAAAGATTGAGAAATACAACACAGATTGGCTCGAAGCCGGTTATCGAGAGAGTAAGCTTAAACGGTTAAACGAAAAGAACGCGCCCATTATTTTAGTGGCGGGTTTTCAATTTCAGCCGCGCAAAGCGGAAGATATCCAAAATGAAATTACAAAATATCGGCAGTGGCGTCTTAAGCATCAACCGCTCAAGGATAGGACCAGTGGCAGCATCTTTCGCAATCCGTCGGGTAGCTCGGCGGGGGAGAAAGAGAGTTCGGCCGGGTATCTGCTGGAATCGGTCGGCGCCAAGAAGATGAAGGTCGGCGGCGCCGAGGTAACCGGCCAGCACGCCAACTGGATTCGCAACAACGGCCGCGCCACGGCCGCGGACATTAGGCGCCTAATCGAAGAGCTTAAAACAAAAGTTGCCGAGAAGCAACAAGTCGGACTTAAGGAAGAAATTGAGTACATAGGCCAATGGCAATAGAATATTATTATGCGAGTAAAAAGTCGGATAAAAAGAATAAGGGGCGCGAGGTTTACAACCAGCCCCAGGTTTTAACGGCGCAGACGCAAGAACCGACTGTCACGACGGTGAGTATGCGCCGTCTGTCGTGGGTTATCTTGGCGCTGGCGCTGGGTTATGTCTGCTGGTGGCTTTTGTACTCATCATATTTCGAGGTTAGATATATAAATTATTTGCAAGAGCCGAGCGAACGCGTAAAAGCGCGCATCGAATCGCTCAAGGGCGAAAATATCATCCTTATGCGGCCGACGAAGCTGGCAAGGCAATGGGAAGTGGAACAGCCGAGCATAAAAGCGCTTCATATTTACAGGGGTTTTCCGCAAACCCTAAGAGTGGCCGTCGAGGAGAGAAGCAAGGCCTTTATCTGGCAGACGCAGGGCAAGTCGTACTTGCTCGACGCGTCAGGTGTCGTTTTCGAAGAAGTGCCGAACCCGAGCGACCAAAACAGTTTTGCCATAATTGACGATAATAATGTTACTCTAACATTGGGTCAGAAAATCACCTCCGAGGCCTTTGTCAAAACAGTACAAAGCATTCTTGACGAGTTGCCGAAATATATCGGCGACGAAGGCATCAAGAACATGCACGTCAGTGAAACTATATTTAACGTGACGGTAGTGACGGGCAAAGATATAAAGATAATGTTTGATACGACCCAACCACTCGACCTCCAGCTGGAAGCGGTTAAAAAGGTCTATGCCGAAAACCGCGGTGATGTTCACGAATACCTCGATGTTCGCGTCCTCGGCAAAGCATACTTGAAGTAGAACTCCGCAGCCCCCCTGTCATTGCGAGTGAACAAAGTGAGCGCGGCAATCTGACCGTCCGCGGTCATCCCGAGCGAGGTCATCCGAGTCGAGGGATCCCCGCCCGAACGACTTGGTCGGGCAGGCCTCCATTTCGCCCCCCATTGGGGGGCTTCAGTCGGGATGACGGTTACGTCAGATTGCTTCGCCCACGATTTTATCGGGGCTCGCAATGACAGTTTCTCTATATTAGCGTGTTCCATTCGCGCGTATTCGAGTGATTAGCCGCGTTTACGCGGCTGACATTGACAATCAGGTTTGGATATGGTACGGTACTTCAGATACTGCTCGTTGAAATTAACAAAGTCTGTTCTCCTGTATGGGAGTAAGAAAAAGGGGCTTTGGCTCCAACTCAATCGGAAGAAAAGGAGGTGGGCAGAGATGCCCGTGCTGACGACCGAAAGAGTTACTATTGAGGTGCTGTCCGAAGATCGGCCTTATCTTCCCGTGGGTTGGACTCTGGTTGGAGACGTGGAGGCGACCGAAGGAGTCGTGGTACTCGAGCACCTCGGGTTCTATTGCTTCCATCAGCACTGGTGGCTTGGTGATTCTCTCGAGCAGAAGAGCGATTGTGCCAATTTCTGCCACATGCTGGCACTCCTGCGAAGGGAGGACGAGATACCTCTCGATTGGCAAGATGACCCTCATGTTTTCACCGGTACAGTGGCGCGCGATGAGCAGGAGGTTCGCCGCGTTCCCGGTATATATTGGGAAAGTGACCAGTGGAACCGTGGATGGGTCTCACTCGAGGACGAGATCTATTACAATACCCGCGTTGTCCGCGTCTGCGAGCCGTCGTAGACATCCCCGCAAGACACCCCCGACATTCACACCCCCTGTGTGGTTTGCCCTTTCGGCAAACGCTCCGCACAGGGGGTTTTCGTATTATTAAAAAATGAAGAGCCCCGACAGGGTTATGCCGGGGCGTGGGTCAATCGTTCGAGACGATGGAAACATGGTCTCCCAGGGGAGTATTGGCCTATTGTTGTCCTCGGTCTGCTACCCTGTAGGTGCCACTCCCCCAATTGATAGGGTTTTTTGGATCACGTCTGATGAGATCCTTTTGTCTCTTGTCACTTATCCTCGCCAGATACTCTTTCAGCCACGGACTGTTTCTGGCTATGTCCAGCTCGGTCATCTGTTTCACCTCCTCTGCCTATGAATATAGCTCACCAGTCGAGGTCGGGGTCGATAAAGTCGATCTCACGTCCGCGGATGTACGGCGCGATTTCTCCGGCGTCAGTTTGCGCGAGGAAATCCTCACACGGATTCTCTCCTTTATCTAGGAGTTCGCCGAGTCGGTACAGTTCGGGATCCGACATCAGCGCCAGCAGGATCGCCGGATTGCACCCGTGGAAAAAAGGAGCTTCGCCGATATAGTCATAGGCCATTCGCATTATCCGTTCTTGCTCCGACCAGTCGATTTGGTGGTAGATATTCTCATACAGCCAATCCTTGAAGGCGTGGAAATCTTGGGCTGTTTGAGATGTGGAAAAGGAAACTGTACCATGCTCCGCGCTCTCCTTTATAAGCGCGAGGCGGCAGTTATCTACAATCTCGCGCTGGTTGCTACCCAGCGCTCTTGCCATTTCTCTCATAGTACGCGTATCACCGAAACCAATGCGCTCTATATCGTTTGGGTCGGCGGCGATAAAGGCCGTTTTATCGGCCCACCAAATGAGATCGAGCTCAAACGGAGAATTAGGCGGATAACTGGCAGGGTCGTCATCATGGTGCGCGATGCAAGCCAGTGTTTGGTGAGTAAGGTGCAAGCCCTCACCTTTTCGTTCGATGTGCTGGGCAATAACCGCACCGAAGGTACTGTGGCTGAACGGGCGATTCGTGAGCTTTGCAATTAGACGCTCGCCACTGTGTCCGAGGGGAGTATGGCCTATGTCATGGCCGGTTGCCCCGGCGCGGGCCAGTTCGACATTCAATCCCATGATGCGGGCAGCTGAAACGGCTAATGCCACAACCTCGTCGGTGTGAGAGCTTCGAGTGCGTATATGTAGCATGGGTGGAGCGGCAACTACTTGCGGTTTGCCCGGCTCGCGGCGTCTTGCTTTACTCTCAAGCAGAGCAATCCAGTCATTTTCGAACGGGTCTAGGGCGCCGTCTAGGGGATAGACGAAGTCGTCACGCCGGCGCGCTAGCTCTGATGGATACGCGTTATTTCTTAGACACCCTAAGTAGGGTTTGTATGCTAATGCCATGGCGGTCTCCTCCTTGTCAAGGAACTCATACTATCTGCACCATATAAGTAATACTTGTATTTATCAAGTCGCGTGGTCGTGTGGTAACATAAGTTTATAATGGCGAAAGCGACGATATATTATGTTTGCGGAGAGTGTGGGCATGAGGCGCTCAAGTGGTCGGGGCAGTGCCCCAATTGCCGCGCGTGGAATACAATGAGGGAGATGAAAATCGAGCGAACAGCGGCGCGTGGCATAAGTAAAGCCGCTGTTAGCAATGCTCAAGCCGTCAGAGCGAGCGAGATTCCGAGCAAAATCCTCGCTCGCATAAATTTTTCCATGCCAATGGTGGAAAAAGTGCTGGGCGGCGGCGTACCCTACGGCGGGCTCTTCCTTTTTGGCGGCGACCCGGGGGTAGGGAAGTCGACTCTGCTACTAAATATTGCCTCTCGCATAAAAGCCAAAGTTCTCTATATCAGCGCCGAAGAATCGCTCGAACAGGTCAAAGACCGCGCTCTGCGCATCGGCGGTAATCTTGACGATTTATTCTTTCTTGCCGAGTCGAACTTAGATGCGATAGTTAATGTTATTAACAAAGAGCAACCAGTACTAGTCGTGGTCGATTCTATCCAAACTATCTTTGACCCTGCGTTCCCATCAACCGCCGGAAGCTTGGTGCAGGTTAGGGAGTGCACACTGCGTCTTCAATTGCTCGCCAAGCAAAAAAATATCAGTTTTCTCATAGTGAGTCACGTCACCAAAGACGGCAATATCGCGGGGCCGCGGATGCTCGAGCACATTGTCGACGGCGTATTCTATCTTGAACAGGAAAGTGAAGACATGCGCCTTTTGCGTTCCGTTAAAAATCGCTTTGGGGCAACGACGGAAATCGCGGTTTTGCAAATGCGCTCCCACGGCATTGTCGAAGTGCCACAGCCGGAGGGCATATTTTTGGTTGACCGCGTGGTTGGCGTGCCCGGCGCGGTAGTGACAACGGTGGCGGAGGGGTCAAGGGTCATATTGGTCGAAATCGAAGCGCTGGTGGTGGCGACAGTATTTGGCTACCCGCGCCGGTCGGCGGTGGGTTTGCACCCGCAGCGGCTGGAGCTCATACTTGCGGCGCTTGAGCGCCGCGCCAAAATCAATTTGCGCAACTTTGATGTTTTCGTCAAAGCCACCGCCGGTTTTGTGGCGCGCGAAGCGGCGACCGACTTGGCCGTAGCATTGGCGCTTGTCAGTGCTCAACAAAACAAGCCGATTCCGTCGCGCTGGTGCGTTTTCGGTGAAGTAGGGTTGCTTGGCGAGATTCGCCAGCCCAAAGACGCGAGCGCGCGCAAGAAAGCGGCGCAGGGTTTGGGTTTCAATAAATTCGTAAGTTCAAAATATTTAAGCGAAGCAATAAAAGAAGTACTCTCTGGGTAAGTTCCAAATTACAAATAACAAATTCCAAATAAATTCAAATATTCAAGTTCTAAGTTTCAAACTTTTTGATTTGATGTTTGGAGCTTATTTGTTATTTAGTATTTGGGTTTTGTAATTTATTTTACGTAGTAGAAAAACTATAAACTGCCGAAGTGACCGTCGAGGCGCCGGTGGAAGTGATGACTTGGAAATAGTATTTCGTCACGGCGGATAAACCCGAAAGAGAAACGGAGTGCGAAGAGGTGTTGAAGCTGTCGGTGGCGCTTTGGTTTAAGTTCGCCGCATTGGTGCCATATTTGACTTGAGCGGTAGTGGCGACTGACGTTTGGAATTGAACCACCGCGCTATTGCCGGTTATGCCGCTTACCGTTATGCCGCTTTGGGTGTGAGCGCTGGCATTGATGGAAATGGTGATTTTTGCCGTTGCCGTCGCGCCATTTTGGTCCACGGCGGTTACCGAAATTTCATGGCTGCCGTCGCCAAGTGATGAAGCGCTGAAGGCGGCGCTGTAGGGCGCGTCGCTATCGGTGGCGCTCAAACTGCCGGCGGCAAAACGCACCTCGCGCATACCGTACGCCGCGCTGGCGGAGGCGGAAATGTTTATGGTATCGCTTGGCGCGAAGCTCGTGCCATTGCCCGGCGAAGTTATGGAAATCTGCGGCCCTTTATTGTCGTTGTAGGAGGTGTCCTGGTCTTTAGGCGGAAATCCGACATAACCATTGGCGGCAGCCCAAGCTCTAACCGGTCCCTCCCAGCTTGCCAGATCGGGCCGCTCGCTGTGAAGGTTACGGTAAACTCTCTGTTCAATCAAATCGGCTGGGGTTGATGAAGTGGCAAGCTGGCCATTGACGCGGTTGACTTGCACTACTTGGTTGACATCGTCTTTTTGGGTCGGCACTTGCCAGTTGGCAAAGATGTCTTTGACGGTGGTTTGTGAGTATTGCGTTGGCAATTTATTGGAAAATTTTTCCACGCTTATTTCTTGAATGCCACTTGGTCTCGTAAAATCGGTTTCGGGATAACGGGCCAGCGCCTTGGACATATAAGTGCGGAAGATGGGAGCGGCAACCACCGAGCCGTCCGCGCCATTTTTCATTTTCGAGTTATCGTTATTGCCGACCCAGATGACGGTGGCGAGATTAGGCGTGGCTCCAGCCGTCCAGGCGTCATGAAACTCTTGCGTTGTGCCGGTCTTGACAGCTACCTTGTGGCCGGGTACAACCAGGGAATTGCCAAAGATGTCGCGGCGAACATTGTTATCGGAAAGTATGTCGGTAATTTCATATGCGATTTGCGGGTCGAGAGCCGCTTTGACGTTGCCGCCTTCTTTGAACTCATAAAGCGTTTTGCCCTTGGAGTCCAGAATTTTCAAAAACGGCGTTGTGGTGGCGAAATTGCCGCCGTTAGCGAAAGCGCCATAAGCGCCGCAAAGCTCAAGCGGTTTGACCTCACCGCCGCCAAGGACCAATGCCAAACCGTAGCGGTTCGGGTCGGTCAGGGTGGTAATGCCGAGGTCTTTGGCAGTTTGAATGGTGTTCCCGATGCCGGCGAGCGACAGTATTTTGACGGCGGGAATGTTAAGCGAATTGGCCAGAGCGTAGCGGGCGGAGACCGGACCGCGGGTGCGCCCGTCATAGTCGCTGGGCGTATAACCGCCGCCAAAGTCGGTTTTCAGGTCAAAGAGAGTGAAAGCAGGGTTGTATTGTTTCTTGAAGGCGGTGGCGTAGGCAACGGGCTTAAACGCCGAACCCGGTTGGCGGTTGGCGATAGTAACATTAACATTGCCGTCGTGGGCGGTGTCAAAATAATCTTTACTGCCGACCATCGCCATAATCTGGCCTGTTTTGGGGTCAATGGACACGAGTGCGGCGTTGGAGGCGCCATAGCGGTCGAGCTTTTTGGTGCCCTCGATGATGGCATCTTCGGCAAGTTTTTGCATGTCGCTGTCGAGCGTCGTTGTTACTTGCAGGCCGCCCTCGTCAACCATCCGGTCGCCGTAAAGCTCCGCCAGTTTTTCTTTGACGAATATCACAAAGTGAGGCGCGCTGATGTTGTCTTTGCGAGCGGTGAACTGCGGTTGCTCTTTATTAGGTGCTTCTTTTTTGGCGGCATCGGCCTGTTCTTGGGTGATATAGTTCTGCGCTGCCATATTGTCAAGAACTTTATTTTTGCGAAAGAAAAGGTCATCGGTATGGGAACCGTAGGGCGAAAAGTAGGTTGGGCGCTGGGGGATAGAGGCCAGCGTGGCCGATTCGGATAAAGTCAGGTCTTTGGCATCCTTACCATAATACATCTGGGCCGCTTCCTGAACACCATAAACATTACTGCCGTAGGGAATCTCATTAAGGTACAGTGTCAGAATATCTTCCTTGGATCGCGTTTGCTCGAGTTCAAGCGAGAGGATAACTTCTTTTATTTTGCGGTCGAAAGTGCGCTTGGGGGAAAGCAGAGCGTTTTTGACGAACTGCTGGGTAATGGTTGAGCCGCCCTGCGCCACACGGCCGCCGACAATGTCGGTGACAGCGGCACGGGCGATGCCTCTAAAATCTATACCGTGGTGTTTGTAAAATTCCTTGTCCTCGATAGCGACGGTGGCTTGGCGAATGTTTTGTGGCATCTGGTCGGCGATGATAACGGAACGCCTTTGAGCGCCTGTTTCATAAAGCGCCTTGCCGTTGCGGTCGAAGATTTTTGTGCTTTCGGTAGCGCGGTGGCTTGCCAGCTTTTCGGGCGTGGGGAGGTCTTTGGCGTACCAGGCAAAGAGCAAGATTATGAGCAAGAGAAATCCGCCGGCGGCGTAAAGAAGGCCGCGCAGGATGCGTTTTTTATTGAGCCGCCGGTGGAGCTTGGGGCTATTTTTTCGCGGGCTACCCCCTAGTAGTCTTCCAGCCCTGGGCTTCCACTTTGGCCTCCACCGAAACAGTTTGAACATAACCGTAGTGTACCAAAAATCCCACCGAATTTGAACATCCACCCACGTACACCTCGTAGGTGTACGTAAGCCAGTTAGGATAATAGATCTACAGAGTAGCTCGGAAGTTGAGTTGATTGTTTTTTTTGAGAGAGTATATTGAGGTAAGTAGCAAAGTTTAACAAAGGAGTATTATGAGCGATGCAACCGAGACAGGGCGTTGTATGAAGTGCAAGGTTAATAGGGAGATGAAAGACACGGAAGAAGTGGAGATGAAAAATGGCCGAAAAGCAATGAGGGGAACTTGTACTAATTGCGACACGAAAATGTTTAAGATCCTCCCTGGGACAAAAAAAGAGGACTAGGTTTCTAGTTTCAATAATATAAAAAACGTCCCCTCGGAAACGAAGGGGGCGTTTTTTTACCGGCAACACCACCTCGTAGGTGGTGGGAAGCCGGTTAAAATTGTTATGTTTGGCAATATGTGGTTCAATCGAGTTCGGAGGCAATATTGAGGAAAACTATTCCATTTATCGTAATTAGCTTTGTAGCTATCGCCGGTCTCACCGGCTGTAGCTCGACAAAACCCAATACTAATCAAGGAGTTAATGTGCCATCATCGACACCGACCAGCAACCTTAATTTTCCTGGTAAATTATCTAACGATCAGATTCAAGACAAGAAAGCCGTCATCACCACCGCTAAGGGTACTATCGAGATAGAACTATGGGCCGACAAGGCGCCTCTGTCGGTAAGCAACTTTGTATATTTAGCCAATCAGGGATATTACAACAATCTGACCTTCCACCGAGTCGAACCGGGTTTTGTGGCGCAGGGCGGCGACCCGACTGGCACTGGCACGGGTGGTCCTGGTTATCAGTTTCCCGATGAACCGGTGAAGGAGGACTACAAAGAAGGTACAGTGGCTATGGCCAATTCCGGTCCCAACACCAACGGCTCGCAGTTTTTCATTAGCTTGGTTGATAATTCACAGAATCTTGCCAAATCATATAATCTCTTTGGCCAAGTTACTGGAGGTATGAACGTTGTGAAGCAGATCGCCGTCGGCGACAAGATGACTTCTGTCAAAATAGAAGCCAAGTAGCTCTACCCATATCACCACCTCGGAGGTGGTCGAAGACCGGTATGGGGGAGGGGATGAGTAGGTCGTATAATAGAAAACGCACGCCAAATCGTCAGGTTAAAAGGTTCATGGTGAGCTTGCGAAACCAGAACCGTTCCCTAAACTACCTAAACTAACTAATTTATCCCTTGATGTTCTTCTTGGTTCCTATACTATTATCTTAAGCCAGCTACATTGACAAGGAGTGGAGCCCGATGAGCGAACCGCCGCAGGGAACAGTAAATTCCGATGATAGTGATGTAAGATCCTCATGCTTCTACTTCCTACTCTGGTTGGCAACGAATATCTTCATATATGTTCGCTTCAGTTTCGTAAGAAACCAATTCGTCTATTGCAATGATGATCTTGCAGGAACATATCGTTTTGTAACATCCTTCTACAGATTAGAACAAGGCGATGACCTTCTCTTTACTTCTTTCCTAGAATGGATTGTTGGTTATTTCATTTTAGCATCAATTGTTGCATTGGTTTCCTGTATTCCACCAATCTTGATTGGCAGAATAGTATGTTATTCGAGAATAGCAATAAAAAAGGTACGATCAAGATAGTCCCCACTAAGCCGTCCTTCCCGACGGCTTTTGTTATTGTATAATATTGTTTGCCGATAGATCCCTTAGTTTCCTTTTGCAATTCTTCGTCCTCCATTGTTATCCCATTGCTTCATATTTTCCCTTGAGCCGTATTAACTGACCCGACATAACTACAATAATCGCAATTGGGGCCAGCGAGAGGAGGAAGCTTGCTACCCAGACATTCATGCGCTTCTTTAATTGACTTTTCAACCCAAGAGTCATTACCAGTATAAGGAATGAGGGTCACTTCGAAGTCCAGCTTGCCATCGAAAGCTTTCCGGTCGGTCAGACCGTTACAATAAACAAAATAACCCGTGTTAGATACTTTTAATCCGTGACAAACGCCTCGTAGTCCTGAACCCGATCCCGACCCGCGCATTCAATGCCCCGAGCAAATCACCATCCCCGCTCGGAGTATTTCGTTTGCCAAGTTTTTCCCTCAAGCCAACCCCCCCCATCCTCCTTCACCAACACATTCCTATATTCTGGTTAATATGGTAATGTGTGGTTATGGATAAAGATGCAAAAAGGGTAGAGCGGTATTTTAAAGGCGCGGCTAATCATTGGCGCATTGCCATATTGGAACAAATCGCTCGCAACCGAGGTATTACCGTGGAAGGAATCGCCTGCAATCTCAATGCAAACTTCAAGACGATTTCGGAGCATACGAGAAAATTGGCATTGTCCGGTCTGGTTGATAAGAAGTATCGGGGAAAATTCGTGACGCACAAGCTCTCACCCTACGGTCACCGTTTCCACGCTTTCATTAACACATTCCAACATTCTGGTTAATATGGTAATGTTGTGTGGGGTTTTTTATTTGGGTATGGAATTTATCCGAGGGTGTTGGATAAAAACTTATCGAGTGGTATGATGTGCGGCAAAGCCACCTCGGAGGTGGCTTTGCTGGTTTTGCGAAGGGGGACACAAGGAGTATTGTGGCTTAATATCATGAATCGTGCGACCACCTACTAGGTGGTCGCAGACCGGTTAGGGTGGAGGGCCGGGGCTTTGGGCGTGTTGTATGGCGTTAGAACGCCCGCCAAATCGTCAGGTTAAAAGAGAACCGTCCCCTTAAGAACCGTTGGGTACACCTACGAGGTGTACTTTAGCCGGTTAGGTTTGGGGGAGGGGTGCCAATTTTGCGAGGGCAGTCATAATGTTTATATAAATTTCCCTAAAAGGCGTGATGGAGGATTGGTCTGGAATATTATAAAAAGCCAAATCGTCAGGTTAAAAGAGAACTGTTCCCTTAAACTTAAAATTAACTTATCTCTTGTGCCCTTTCTTTTTAGCTAGGCTTAAATGATATTGATGGAAATCATCGCTATCTTTCTCGTTATCAAGTTGCAACATATCGAACGCTCGACCACGGCGGTACGGACCAAATAATTTAGCGAACTCACCTCTGAAACGGTTAAGAGTTTCAAATTCCTTGTGCTTTTCATCTTCACGGTTGTATTCTTGTTGCCAAGGGCGTCGGCCATAAGCATCAAATCCGGTCGCCGTTCCATCTTTATAACCAATTAATATTTCGACCGTGTAATTCACACCTCTTGGATCGGGCATCAATAAATAACCGTTGCCGTAATCATGCCAATCACTTTTTGAAACATATTTTTCTGGGTAAAGCCATTCTTCTTTTCCAGCGGCGATATATTGATAAGCTCTGCTTTTGATTATAAAGTTGACTTCTCGAACTTCCTGCTCGCTTAAATGTCTTAAAACATGTAACTCAGTAAATTTGAAAATTGCTCCTCTAAGGAAATTGGGGTTTGGTCTCAGGCCAGTTTCTTTTTGATAAGGATTTCTTACCCACGAAAGATTTGTGAGAATGAGAATCTTATCAATAGATAACGGAAACATTGTATGGGTAGCATGAAATCTGATGTCGGGATCATTAGCTCCACGACACCACCCCGACCGTGGACCGCACCTGCGGTTGTAAACCGTGACCGGATGGTCGGAAATGATAAATTTTGTATCAGATCGTGTGGCGTCGGCAATTTGCCAAATGCATTCCGTCCAAATTGCACAGTAGAGCTGTCTGATACGCATCATAAATCCGAGGGTCTTGCTTTGATCATGTGTGTCTGCTTGCTCGGCTAGCCATTGTAATCCCTTTGGCGTTCGGAGTTTCTGAGTACTCATATACAACAGCAAATTATTGAAGGATGATCCGTCAGCAGAAGGGTGCTGAAAATTAGTAAAATAATCGACTGCTTTACGACCGTTTGAATCAATTTGACCGAAGAATAATTGCTCGATCTGGGTTGATTCCTCCTCGCCACCAAATGTTGTGGTATAGAGATCATCTTTAGCAAAACACTGCTTGGTGCCAGTTTTTTGGAGAGCTCGTCTAAGATGAGAAATACCTCTGGGATCAACAAATATTTCGGGTTCTAAATTGAGATAATACAAAACTTGATCCAGTTCAGCTGAATCAATGAAACGCCTTTGGTACCACTCGGGGACATAATGGTTGTGATGATATTCATTTGACATTTTTTAATCCACCAACTTTAGCAGCTTTTGCGATAGATCGTTTTTATTCTTTATATCCATAAAAGCAAACGCACTTCGGCCTGCAATTTTTTTGAGCTTTTTGAGGTTGAATAAGCAAATGAAAAATATCTTACTTTTTGCAAAACCGGCCAGTTCTGGTCTGCCTTTGAACCATATTTTATCCAAGAATACAAAAAGCGAATCATATGCGCTGTAAGCTGCAACCAAATAGATAAACGGCAAGTAGCACAACGTGAAGACAATCGGCAAAAGGAAAGCTTTTAGATTATGGGGTATCCAAAATCCATGAAAATCATGGAAAATATTCCAAAGGGCAAAAGTTAATAGATATAAGCCGATCAGACCGATAACTTTATCTGAGAAATTTTTGATTGGTAAAGTTTTCTTTTCCATCCCGGCAATTACACTGAAGGCGGATAATATGAACACCAGTGGGATCAGAACAAGCTCGCCCCAAACACTAAAAGCATAGAGGCCAACAATAAATTCAAGGAAAATTACCAGCTTTATGCTATCAATAATTTGCTTTTTGAAATTATTACTAACCTTTTCGAAGTTAAGCAGCATCACAAAAGCGACCCCGATCCAATAGATCGTTTCTTTTAGCAAAGGAATGTCCCAGAGCTGGAAGTGATAAAACACTCCGACAATCAGAAGCGAATAAGCGAGCATCAGTAACGCTAGCACTATTATCTTCGGCTGGAGGGCAAACCCGAGTAATGACAGAACTGGCGCCCTAACTTCTTTCTTGGAGAAAGTCCATGCAAGCAATAAAATAATAAATATAATTGAGACAAGGTCTCGATTGTTGAAATCAAAAAAATCCATTGGATATTCCTAGCTAACTTGACTCAGTTTTGGTTTTTTAATTACCTGTAAAACTTTCCCGCAAATCGAACAATCATCAATTTCGTCCACGCCGATAAAAATTGGAGAATAACTTTTAGTCGATTCGGGCATTAAAACAATCTGCTGATTCACATTGTCGAGGATAAATTTTTTGATATTAGCCATTCCGTCAATGATTGAAACAATGTACTCGCCAGGTTCTGGAGATTTATGCTTAGTGTCAACGATAACATAATCACCGTCTTCGATACTTTTTCCATTTACATTGGCTTTATTCATCGAGTCTCCATCGGCTTCGAGCACAATTATGTCGTCAGTTCGATTTAGTAATTTTTTGGAAACCTTAAGATAACCCTCGATATAGTTATCGGCAAAATTGGTGGCGTTGCCGCAATTGGCTACTCCATACACTGGCAGGGTTACTAAATTACCCCCGTTGCCAATATCGGCCAGTGACCGCAAAGTTTTGCTTTCTCGATCATATTTAGCCAAACCGTTAACTTCTAACTGATTCAGATGGTGCTTAATTTGTTGCGGATGCTCTACCCCTACGAGTAGGCCGATCTTTCTAACTGAAATGCTTTCAAGTAGGCCGCCCTCGAGTAACTTCAAAATTCTCTTTTGAATTGGGTGCATAAAAGATCCTTTCTAACTCAAGAATAGCACAATGTTCCACAATACGTCAACCCCTTGATAAATTGATATTGATGTGCTAATCTGAATTTAGAGGTCGCTGTGCTGGCGGTCGCCAGCATGGAGGCGACAGCGTTGGTCGAACCTCGGAAAAATCCAAGATAACTTGAGAACAAAAAAATGAACAAACTGTTAATCTCCTACGACTTACTCAAGCCTAACAAGGACTATCAGAAACTTTATGATTACCTCAAATCCTTCAGCAAGTGGGCCAAGCCACTCGAATCTCTATGGATTGTCCTAACCGATAAAGCATACGACAAAGTCTGCGATGAGCTAAAACAGCACGTTGACGATAATGATAAATTGTTTGTCGTCGATGTTATAGATGATTCTATGGCTTGGTCTAATCTTCCGGAAAAAGTATCACAATGGTTAAAAGACAATTAATCTAGTGACAAAAAGCAGGTGGGGATATTACCTGCTTTTTGAATTATAAGCTTTTGTTTGGGGACTCGACAGCCGTAATTTCTTTTGGTGTCAGATCGTAAAGCTTGTAGACCATCTGGTCGATTTGTTTGTCGGTTCGGTCGATTTCTAATTTCATTTTATTCCAACAGTTGGTGCCTTTTTTGGTTGACTGCACATCTTTATTCAATTCAAGCATTCTATCTGCTAATTTTGAAATCTCCCTTTGTCGATTTGTATCCGCAGGAAATATCGGAAATTGGGCAAGCTCATTCACTTTAAATTGAGGAAATATTTTTCTTTGAAACTTATCAAATTTTTGAACAAACCAATAGGAGAGTAGCCTAGAGTTTAGTACCCCTAGAATGTATTTTAGATCATAGCTCTTATCGGCATCATAGATAACCATGCTATTAATATCATTCAGATAATACTCATTAGTAAAAACGCCATTAATACAATGTGGTTCTGGGGACGGTATTTGTCTAACTAAAATTCTAGGCTTATTAAACGGCACTGATTTTCTGGGTTCAGCCAACCAATCCCCATAACTTAAATATTCGCCAGACCAGTCGAGTTTATATCTTTTTACATCACGGCCATCTAGATAACAAATGTATTTGCTATTAATTTTTTCTTTGGAGTGAAACTTTCTAGCTTGTTTTACTTCTTCCGTTTGAGGGGGTTTGCCTTTCCCGATTTGATACGCTTTAAGCCCGGTTGATACTTGAGCCATGTCCCTCAGGGGGAGGCAAGAACTAAAGGGGTTTGAAATCCTCGCGTTTTTATTAGCTGTAGTTTTGGAGACATTTATAATAAAATTATTATCGTAAAATTTCTTAGGTTCGAATTGCTTTAGTGACGTTAATTCACCATTCCTTATCTCTCCCAATTTAATCTTATTGGGCTTATTTTTCTTAAAAACCAGAATGCAGGTGTCTACACTTGCTTGCTTGAAAATAGTATCAACGGCGTTAACAATTTGTATGTCGCTAGTATTTTTAAGAATATATTCTCGTATTTTTGAGAAAGAACTAGTGGTCAGCCAGTTATTGGGAACAATAAAGCCGAAATACCCCCCGATATTCAGCAGTTTAATTCCTTGTTCTATAAATAGTAAAAAAGTGTTTAGCTGATATCGGGAAAGTTGGAAATGATCATGATAGTATTTTTTCTCTTCTTCAGTGAAACTCCCTCCACGTGCAAATATATATGGTGGGTTGCCGATGATGATATCGAAACCGCCATTTTTCATAATTTCGGGAAATTGTTCATTCCAATCAAAGGCTTTATCACCGGCGATTTTAGGGTCGTCAATTAAAGAATTACCGCACTTGATATTGTTTAGATGGGGCAATTTTTGTTTTCGCTCGAGTGTTTTTAGCATCAAGTTTAGTTGGGCAATTTCAACTGCCTGCTGGTCAAGGTCAACACCATAGATATTATTTCTCAAAATATCCATCTTTCGCGCCGCCGATAGGTCTTCAACCCCATCTCTCTTGCGAAAAGCTTGCTGCAATTTGCCAATTTTAGTTTTCAGGTCAAATTTTTCGTTAGCTCTCCGCGCAAGATAAAAATTTGTCAAAAGGTCAAATGCTTTAATCATAAAAGAGCCGGAGCCGCAGGCGGGGTCGAGGATTTTAAGGTTAGCGATTTCTTGAGAACTTTTTTCTTGCAATACTTTGCCGAGAGTGTTTTGGACGATATATTCAACGATAAATGTCGGTGTGTAGTAAATACCTTGGGATTTGCGTTTTTTCTTGGAGATATCGCCATCACCTGATTTTTGCAACAGGTGGCCGAGATATTGTTCATAGACACCGCCTAAAACATCGGCATCAATGATTGAAAAGTTATAGTCCTGGCCGTTTTTTGAACGATACAATCCTTCGATAATTTCATCAAAACACTCACTGGAAATCTCCCAGTCCATACAAGGGTGCTCATCAAATAAACCGGAGTTATAATTCTTTTGATATTCCGCGAAAAGAGGTTTCAGGTAAGCTAGAAAATTTCCTTTTCTGCCTTCATCCTGCCAAATTCTATACTTGCTTCTTAAAGTATCATTTTCGAGACCTCTGTCTTCACAAGAACGGATAAAGATTAAACGGTCGAGAATTTTTTGGACACCCTCGTCTAGGTCTTTATCGGCTAAACTTTTATTCCAAATTTTGAAATGTTTGCATAAACCTTGCCGCCAAGCATTCATATCTTTAGCCAGCTGTTCGCTTACTTTAATTTGTTCCGGTTTCGCGCCCCATTTAGCTGCCTGTTGATTGATTAAATCGCTCTTGAAGGAATCTCTTGATAAAATCCATAAATCATCGAAGGCATTTAAATAATCCTTATGGTCTAGTCGAAGACAGGCCTTGGCTTGCCCGCGTTCGGCAGGATAAAATATCCTAATACCCTCAAAATCTGTTAGGACCGCCCAGTTAACGTTTCTTAGCCACGCGTAGTTGGCGGCCTGTTTCGCATATTTTAAGTCATCAATATCTACTTTAAGGGGTTTGGCTTCGAGAAAAAATTTTGTTCTCCCCTCGATTCGAAAATTATAATCAACTCTCCCGTGTGATATTTTATCCTCCAGTAAAACATCCTCCTCGAAATCCCAACCCAAAGCTTCAAAGAGGGGACGAATAAATTTCGCCTTTGTCGTTTCCTCATTCATTCGTTTTTCTTCCGGCGTTAAGGAGTTGTAGCGCTCAATGAGAGTCTTGATTTTCTGTTTGGCTAATTCTTTGGTCATAATATTTCGTTGAATTAATTATATTGCTCCTTATTTACTATAACACCTTGCTAACAGGTATGGAAGGGTTTTGCCGGGGGTGTTGGATAAAAACTTATCCGGTGGTATCATAAATCTATGCAAAGGAGACATTGGTAATGCAAAGTAGAATTATGATTGCAGAGACGCCGAGGAAAGTCGGTGAAGAAGTCGTGTTGTGCGGCTGGGTCAATGCGCGGCGCGAGCATGGCAAGGTGACTTTTTTTGACTTGCGCGACAGAAGCGGCATGACCCAGGTTGTCGTGGTGCCCCCGCTTTCGGGCGAAGAAAATATTAGGCAGATTCGCGACCAGTGGGTGCTCAAAATTACCGGCACGGTCAAAAAGCGGCCGGAAAATATGGTGAATAAAGATTTAGCGACGGGGGAGATAGAGATTGAGACGAAAAGCATTGAAATATTAAATAAAGCCAAAGCCCTGCCTTTCGACGTATCGCAGAACACTGCCAAGGTTAACGAAGAGGTGCGTTTGAAGTACCGCTACCTTGACTTGCGCAATGAACGAATGGCGAAAATTCTCACGGCCCGCTCAAAGATGTTCCGCTTTATCCGCGACTTTATGAGCGATAAGGGCTTCACCGAAATTGACACGCCCTACATCAGCAAATCAACTCCCGAAGGCGCGCGCGATTACTTGGTGCCGAGCCGTGTGGAAAAAGGCAAATTTTACGCCCTGCCCCAATCGCCCCAGCAGTACAAACAGCTGCTAATGATAGCCGGTGTCGATAAGTATTATCAGATTGCGCGCTGTTTCCGCGATGAGGACATGCGTGGCGACAGACAGCCGGAGTTTACCCAGCTTGATGTCGAGATGAGTTTTGTCGAAGACGATGAGTCGGTACTCAAACTTATGGAAGAAATGCTCGTTGGTTTGAGCGGGAAGATAGCGCCGGAGAAAAAAATTCAACAAAAGCCGTTTCCTCGCCTAACTTATGCCGAGGCGATGGCAAAGTACGATACCGATAAGCCGGATTTGCGTCGTGAAAAGAATGACCCGAACGAGCTGGCATTTGCCATCATCAAGGACTTTCCGATGTTTGAGTGGCAAAAAAACGAGAAGCGATGGGACGCGGTGCATCATCCCTTTACCAAGCCGAAGACCGAATCGGTCGAAGAGCTCAAGGCACGGCCCGATAAAATTTTAGCGCACCAGTACGATATAGTTTTGAACGGTTATGAAATTGCCGGCGGCAGTTTGCGAAGCCACGACCCGAAAATCCTGCAGGCGGTTTTTGAGATTATGGGGCATAGCGCGGAGGCCGTCAAGGAAAAGTTCGGCCACCTGATGGAAGCGTTCGCCTACGGCGCGCCGCCTCACGGCGGCATAGCGCCCGGCCTCGACCGCATATTAATGATTCTTATGAATGAGCCAAATATCCGCGAAGTCATACCCTTTCCCAAAGCCAGTGACGGTCATGACTTTATGATGGACGCGCCGAGCGTTGTTGACGGCGAACAGCTGAAAGAACTTGGCATAAAAATCGACGAAAAACAAAAATGAAAGACGTTCTCTCGCCGGCGGTGGCGGATGTCATAAGCCGCGCGAGCTTAGAAAAAAAACTCAAGGCGGGCAAAAAATTGCGTGTTAAGTTTGGCGCCGACCCAAGCGCTCCCAACCTGCACCTGGGCCACTTGGTGGCGCTTGACCAACTGCGGCGCTTGAGCAACGCCGGACACAAGGTCATATTTCTGATTGGCGACTTTACAGCGCAGGTTGGCGACCCATCAGGGCGCAACAAGATGCGGCCGGCGCTCACATCGGCGCAAATCAAAGCCAACGTTAAAACTTATCTTAGCCAAGTCGCGCTGGTACTTGATATTGACAAAATTGAAATTCGCTACAACAGCGAGTGGTTCTCTAAAATGCGCTTCGACGACTGGCTCAAAATCCTGGCGAGTTTTTCGGTCAATAATATTTTAGAACGCGACGACTTCTCTAAACGGCTCAAAGAAAAACAGTCACTCGGTGTACACGAAGTGATGTATCCGGTTTTGCAGGCCTACGACTCGGTTGCTCTCAAGGCCGATGTTGAAGTGGGCGGTACCGACCAAAGGTTTAATATTCTTTCCGGCCGCGAGCTCCAGCGCAAGATGGACCTGCCGCCGCAAGACGTGATTTTGCTTGATTTACTAGTCGGTACCGACGGGGTTAAAAAGATGAGCAAGAGTGTTGGTAATACCATAGACCTAACCGACAGCGCGGAGGATATTTTTGGAAAAACCATGTCAATTCCCGATGGCGTGGTGAAGATGTACGCCCGTTTAGTATTAGGCAAAACAGTTGACACGCTCAAGCGCGAGACTGGTGACAGCCACCCCATGGCTATCAAAAAAGAACTGGCGCGCCAAATTGTCGAAAAACTTCATCACACCAATGGCCGTCTGGCCCAAGCTCATTTCGAGAGAGTGGTCGGACGGCGAGAAGTGCCGGAGAAAATAGAGGAGATAACCGTCGGAAGCGGTGATACCTTAAAAGATATTATTTTGAAGCACGGCCTGGTGGCCTCGGCCAGCCAGCTTATGCGCCTTATCGAACAAAAAGCAGTTAGCATTGATAACAAAACTATAAGTAAAGGCGAACTCTATCTGCCCCTTGAACGCCCAGAGCAAATTGTCAAAATTGGCAAAAGGGGATATTGGAAGGTCTTGAACAGATGAAAAATAAA
This sequence comes from Patescibacteria group bacterium, assembly GCA_035287145.1. Taxonomy (GTDB): domain Bacteria; phylum Patescibacteriota; class UBA1384; order UBA1384; family UBA1384; genus DATEBX01. The sequence continues at coordinate 20,707 of DATEBX010000037.1, forward strand.
GTCGTTGACCCCAAAGACGAACTCGAACGAATACTTGCCACCAAGGTTAAAAAGCTGGGTTATAGCGAGGATGTTAATCTGGCGTACGACCGAACTTTGGCTCATGGCGACCTTGTCACGCCGGTGGCGCTCAATCTTGCCGCGCGCGCTAAAAAGAAGCCGATGCAGGTGGCAGAGGAGTTAATTGACGGTTTATCCCTGCATAGTTCGATAGATAGTGTTAATATTGCTCGGCCGGGTTTTATCAATTTTACACTCGCTCAAGAATATCTTGGTAATATCGCCACCAATAGTATCACCTTGCCACTAAAGGACGCGAAGCACTCAAAGATAAGAGTTGTTGTCGAGTATTCTTCGCCCAATATTGCGAAACCTTTTAGCGTGGGGCACTTGCGCTCAACGATAATCGGCGACGCGGTAGCGAATCTTTACGCGGCGTTGGGCTACAATGTAACGCGCGTAAATCACCTCGGCGACTGGGGGACGCAATTCGGCAAACTGATTTACGCTTATAAAACATGGGGTGATGATAAGAAACTTGAAGCCGACCCGATCGGAGAGATGCTCGCGCTCTATGTCAAATTCCATACCGAAGCGGAGATTGATACCACAATAGAAAATCACGCCCGCCGGTGGTTCAAAAAACTAGCGGACGGGGACGACGAAGCCAAGGACTTGTGGCGCAAATTTGTCCGCTGGAGCATGGTAGAGTTCCGCCGCGTCTATAATCTCTTGGGAGTTAAATTCGATAAGGAGATGGGGGAGAGTTTTTACGGGCCGCTGTTGGCCGATGTTATCGCATCCATCAAAAAACAGGGTTTGGCGCGGGTGAGTGACGGCGCGCTGGTCATAAAATTTCCTCGCGCGGAGATGCCGCTCGCGCTTTTGCAAAAAAACGACGGCACGAGCTTATATATGACGCGCGACTTGGCGGCGCTTAAATATCGCCTTCAAAAAATGAAAGCCGATACGGTAATTTATCATACCGGCGACGAGCAAACTTTGCACTTCAAACAGCTTTTTAAGATTGCCGAGCTTATGGGGTGGGACAAAGGCAAGACTCTAGTACACGCCGCGCACGGTCTTATGAGGTTACCTGAAGGTAAAATGAGTACGCGCCGCGGACGGGTTATAAAGCTTGATGACTTACTAAGCGAAGCGGTGAGACGCGCATATAGTGTGGTGAATAAAAAGAATCCCAAATTAAGCCAAAAGCAAAAACAGGCCATCGCGCAGACCGTCGGTATTGCTGCTGTTAAATACAACGACCTAGCCAACCATCGCCGTACAGCTGTAGTATTCAACTGGAATAAGATGCTCTCGCTTGAGGGCAACAGCGCGCCTTACCTGCTTTACGCCTACGCGAGGTTGCATTCCATCCAGTCTAAGACGCAGGTTGTGCCGAAGCTCGGAGCTATGAATGAAGATGAGCAAAAACTTATTCGCCGCTCGGCGCAGTTTGCGGATGTTATCGAAGAAGCCGCGAATACCCAAGCGCCGAATATTTTAGCGCATTACCTCTTTGAGCTGGCGAACGCCTACTCGTCGTATTATGAAAAATATCCGGTATTGAAAGCTGACTCTACTACCCGCCAGCACCGCCTAGCAATCATCCGCGCCGGCGCCGACACTCTCAAGTCCGGCCTCGCCCTTCTTGGTATCAGCGTTCTCGACAAGATATAATATCATTATTGCGCTCGTAATAGTACTATCGTATGATAAGTTTGCGCCCTGACTCAGGTGCACCTTGACAGAGAGGAAGCGGTGAGACATGGAAAAAATAGCCTTTTGGCTGGGGAAATGTAACCAGAGGATGATAGAACTCTGGCGAGAAGGGAGATTGCTAGATTCTGTCATTGTTTACCCAGATGGCGGTGAGATAGTGGTCGCATTCAGGGTTGGTGAATTCGAACTGACTGGATATACAGAAGTCTTCTTTAGCCAGTATCAAGATTGGGACTCAGGGTGTAAGGAGAAGTTCCGCTATTGTGTTCTGGGATGTAATCAGTGGCTTACTGATTTCCTAGAGAAAGCCCACCTTCGACTTTGCCCAACCGGCTGGACAGAGTACCAGTTAGTCGTTGCTTTTACCGGCAAGGACTATTTGCCCCTCTGGGATATGGCTGACATCGCCGTGTCAGAAGATCCCAACGGTGAGGGAGAGCAGAGAAGAACCCTGATCGTCAAGGACGATGCGCACATCGCATTGATGGAGAACTACGATCCATATAACGACATATATACCAAGATGACTCCGGATTCAAAGCCCGGGTGGAGACGGATGGTTGGTCGGAGAACATTAACTCCTCTTCATTTTGCGCAGGTCTTTTCCGGTCGCCTTGTCAGGATCCTGATCCAACCGAGCCCGAGCGAAAACTGCGAGGAGTACGAGATCCGGCACTCGCCCCACAGTAGTGTCTAGAATGTTTATGTAGGCACCTGTAATTTGGCCAGTTATCTATACCGATACTGGCCTCTTTTATATAACGATAAGTTGTCTCTTAAGGCACGATACTACTTCGAAGGAGATATTGGGTTTAGCTGGAGTTTGTGTTGACCTGATAGACAACTTTGTCGGTGACGATGGTAGCCAGACCGGTTTTGAGGTCTAAGGCAACGCTTTTAACGGCGCCCTGTTCGAGCGGAAGTATCACGCTCCGTTTGTACTTTCCGGCTCTCGCAAAGAAGCTGATGCGGTACAAATCCTTAACCCACGCGTCCTGGTGCAAGATGGCGATGTCGTTCGAATCGCTGTGGGCGAAGATTCTTCGCGGCGCATTAAGAAAAACTTCCGCCGGCAGATCGGTAATCTCCACCGGCGTTCGGCCGGTTTTGGTGTATTTAACTATTTTCCCGTTACTCATAAGCGTCATAACACTGCCGTTTATCGCGAAGTCCACCGCGCCGTTTAGCTCCTGTCCCTCCGGTTGGCTATAGGCCGTTCCGCCGGAGAAGCCGCTGTCCTTCGGGGAATATTTAAGGATGCGATTGTTGGCGGTATCGAGCATATAAGCGTTGCCGCCAAATATTTCAACTTGGCGCGCTTTAGGCCAACTGCCCTCGGCGAGTGTCACTTGGGCAAAGTTTGAATCGGCCGGGTTGAACCGCCAGAGTCCCGATTCGCCCAAAAGATAATATAGTTTCTTGTCGCTGTCGCTTGCCAGAGATAGGGTTTTTTGCGCGGTGGCGATGCTGATGTCCGTGCCGCCGGGTAAAACGGTAAGAACCTGGTCATTGGCGGCAACGGATTGATTTTCCAGCATCGCCACATACGCGCGGTCACCCCACTCGGTGAGATTGGTGGTGTTTTTAAGCTGCACCGAATTGGTTAAACTCGCCAGCTCACCTATGGACTGTTTCTTAAGCTCCGTGAGCGACGGAGGGAGCTCGTTCTCGGCTTCATAAGATTGAATTTGGCTAATGATAGTCGCCAATTCCTTGAGCGCGGAAGCCCGGTCGTTGTAGGCGGAAAGCAATTTAACGCGGTTGAATTTTTCTCCCAGATCGGTTGTTAGCTGCTCCGTGTTTGTGTTAACCGCCTGCCGGCTGCCGCCGGGCCGCCAGCCGACGATGACCAGCACTATCAATACAATTAGCAGAGCAACACCCCATATGCCGTAGGTGCGCGCTTTGTTGGTCGTACCGTTTTGGGAAAAGGTAAGTTTTGTTTTCAGCCACTGGCCGGCATTTTGGCCAAACTGTGCCACCGGAGCGTAGAGCTTGGCGGCTTTGGGTGGAAGAGTAACCTTGGCGGACGTTGTCTCGTCGCTATGGTGATGGATTTTTCGGCCGCGGATTTTACCGTAGGCCGCGCCAGCGGTTTTTCTGGTAAAGTGATACGCCTTGCCGGATACTTTGGACACCGCCGGCACGACATGCTTTTCAAAGTGTTCGTCGGCCTTTTTCAGAACGTGATTGGTACCGGTCATTACCGCGCCCAGTATCGGACCGCCAACACGCGTTAGCCCTTCTCTAAGCTGCGAGACGCGAAAGCCGGTTTTGCGGTCAATGTAAACGGTATCTATTTTGTACTCCGGCGGCATAGAGGCAACATTTTCTTTTGTCGTCAATTCGAGGACCAATGCCTCGCCCGCTGCTTTGCGCTC
>DATEBX010000038.1:0-11477 GCA_035287145.1 Patescibacteria group bacterium
GTGCTCGGACTTTCCTCCCCTCGGCAAGCTCGGGGTAAACCCCCAGCAAGCAAGGAGCGGTTGCCTATGACTGTTAAGGCACCTCGAATATACCAGTTTTTTTCTCTTAAGTCAATAATACTCTCATTCAACTTAACACCCAATCTCTACTATAAACCAAAGTACACCTACGAGGTGTACTTTAGGGTTAAGAAGATAATTCATTGTAAAATATTTGGCCTGCCAAGCGGCGGCGCAGTTGTGTCGCGTAAAACTCACTTCGTTCGCTACGCGACTGCGTCCCGCCAGGCGGGACTTGGTGGACCCAGTGGGAGTCGAACCCACGACTTATCCATGCCATGGATATGTTTTACCACTAGACTATGGGCCCATCTGAAGAACATACTACCCCAATAGCGTCCAATAATCAAGGTAGTGCTATAACACACTTTAAGGCGTGGCCACGGCAAAAGTGAAATACTAGTCGCTCCAAAGCCGCACCATAATTTTGAGAACTTAGGTGTAGGTTATATAATTTTCGGAATTAATCTTCGTCGTTGCCTTGTACACTGACATTAATCGTTTTGGTTTGGTCGCCAGACTTAACTGTTACCGTCGCGCCGCTGTCTTTCTTGCCCTTTACCTGAAAGCTCCCTTCGTAGCTCTCGTCTGATCTGTTATAACTAAACGCGGTTTTATTAACTATCTCGGCAATACCACTATCTGAGCTAGTTACATTGAAGCTAGAACTATTACTCGTAACAGTTACAGCGTCGGACGTTTTTCCCACTTTGACAATGAGGTTTGCGGTAGAAATTTCAAAACCGCTACTGGCGGAGGAGGGGCTAGCAGGCGTATTACCTGATGGAGCGCTACTCGTATTTGAGGTTGTATTATATCTCGGCAAGTTGATATATTGGGTATCCTTTGGCGTGGTTGGGACAGCCAAACCTTTCGGCTGCCAAAAACGCTCGACCTTTATTTGCTTGAAAGTAGCAGTAATGTTCGACCAAGTTTCAAACCGAATAGAAACCGTACTGGATCTGGTTGCCGCATCCCGACCATACCTATAATTCGCGCACTGATTTCCGTCTAACGTATAGCCAGACAGTACAGTATTGTCATTTTTTACCAGAGAATACCTGAAAAGCCAGCCAACTCCATTGGCCGATGTTGACAGAGGACTGGTAAAAGTCCAGCATTTCTCTGTAATCATAACTGAAGATGAACTTGGATATGCTATTGCATTTGCAATCCAAAGCTTAGATCCATTCCACTTGTCTTGGCTATAGAGCTTGTTGTTATTAGAACTCTTATTAACCGCTGCTTTGGTTAAATTATATGGAAGTACCATGCCTCGATTTACATCTGCCGACGCGCTAAATTTCCCCTGACGATAGAAGACAAATACTACCGTTCCTAGACCCACCACTACCACCGCCAGCACAATCTTGAACCAAACCGTCTTAAATATTCCCGCATTAATTAGTCGCATAAAACCCTCCTCCTATTTATTTAAAATACTATAAATTATCGTTATTTTCTATAATTTACCGATATTGTGATATTGTTTCGGACTGACCAAGAAATAACTTTCGTTAAATGCTACTCGTACCGTAGGGCTTCCATGGCCGAGAGCTTGGCGGCGCGGCGCGAAGGGTACCAGCCCGCCAGCATAGCGACAAACACAGAAATTATCACCATAGCGATGGCAAAAAGCCGCGGCGTGGCAAAAATATGCACCGACTCATTGCTGCCAGCGGCGCGAACCATATAATCAACCAGCGTATTGACGCCCTGCCCCGCCAGCCACGCGACACCCACTCCAAACACCCCGCCAACAAAGCCAAAGAGAGCCGATTCGTAGGAAAAAAGCCGCCGGATATCGGCATTGGAGGCGCCAATGGCCTTGAGGATGCCAATTTCCCTCGTGCGCTCAAGAAGGGCGATAGTCATGGTATTGATAATGCCAATCAGTGCCACCAGAAGCGCGATGGCGCCTATCAAGCCCAAGGCTACCTGCACGATGGTAAAGACCTTGTCCACTTGGTCTATCATATCAACCACCGACGAGGTGGAGTAACCCATATCTTCTATCGGCCCCCGGGCGCCTTTCACGTACTGCCTGTCTTCCATTTTTACCTTTATGGATGTAAATTCTTTCATCCCCGCCGCCGTCATCACCTCACCAAGCGGCACGTAAACGGCGGCTATCAGCTCGTCATCGGAAACGCCGGAGATAGCCATAGTCAGCTGGGTTGGTTTTTCGGCGGCGGCCAATAACTGCTTGAGCGCGTCAGAATCCCCTTCCCCTTCCGCCGGTATCGGCACAAGCTCAAGCGCCATCTTTTTGCCAATCATCGACTTATAATCTTGGATATTGTAACTTTTCGCTGTCGCTTTATTGATGACGATGCCCTTGGCGTCGCCTTCGATAATTTTTACATCCGCAAAGTCATATGTCCCCTCTCGCAGACCCGTGAGCATAAGCGATGTAGTCGTGCCGTCAAGAGTGCCGCGAGCGGTCATAGTCACTTCAGGGCTAACCATCTTAATGTGTTCCAGTTTTTTTATTTTATCGGCGGCGGCGTCATCGAGCGGCTGGGCGGAGGTTGGGATCTTGGAAACGGTAATAGTGACTAACGCGTTAAAGGACGCCATCTGCTCGGAGGTGATGCGCTGCAGCCCGACCCCGAGCGACACAAGAGCAACTATCGAGCCGATGCCCAGCGTCACTCCCATAGTCGTAAAAAACACTCTCAATCTGTTGCTTAAAAAATGCGATTTGGCGACCCTCAAAACCTCCCACCACCGCAAGCCGCCGGAACACTTTTTTATCTCATAACGGAACATTTTCGGACCGCTCTCTCTATCCCTCCACTTGGCCGCCTGGCCCATGACGCTGCCGGTTACTCGCCCGTCCGCCATAGAATATATGCGGCTGCCGTACTTGGCATAGTCGCGGTTGTGCGTTACCAAAACTATGGTCGTGCCCCAACTGTGAATTTTACGTATGATGTCTATGACCGTCCGGCCGTTTTCCGAGTCAAGATTGCCAGTCGGCTCATCCACCAAAAGCACTGGCGGATTGGTAATTATCGCGCGGCCAATGGCGATTCTTTGCTGTTCGCCGCCAGAGAGTTCCGACGGCTTGTGCTTGGCTCTTTCGGAAAGCCCGACGAGCTTCAATATCTCCCGCGCGCGCCGCAAGGCCTCTCCACGCCCGACGCGAGCGAGCATAAGCGGTAGAGCAACGTTGTCTTCCGAATTAAGTGTCGGCACAAGGTTAAACTGCTGAAAAACAATGCCAATATTGGCGCGGCGAAACGCCGCCGCTTCTTTGGACTTCAGTTTGGCAATTTCCTGTCCGTTTATGCCAATAGACCCGGTGGTCGGCGATTCCAAGCCGCCGATTAAACCCAAAAGAGTTGACTTGCCGCTGCCGGAAGCGCCGTATATTATGGCCAGTTCCCCCGCCTGGACCGTCAAACTTATGCCCCGCAAAACCTTGATAGTAACTCTGCCCAGGTCATAATCTTTGGTAATATTCTTAACATCAATTGCCAGTGCTTGATTTTCCATTATTATTAAATCTCCTTTGAAGATACTACAAATTACGAAATTATATTTTGTAGGCCACGATTTCTTGCCCGAATGTTAATACAGGCGGGAACGTTCACCCACAAGCTAAAACTTATCCTAAACTTTCCCGTAGAACAAGGTTTACCTTGTTTCCCGCAAGCTAAAGCTTGTACTACGAAAGTTTCCTAAGGAGTTGGCAGTGAGGATGTATTCTCTTTATACGCTACCGCTCGGCGGCTGACCAATCTTAGAAACAACTCATAGGTGCCAATGGCCAATATCGCCAAGATGCCGGCGATGATAATGGCCGCGAGCGCTATCAATACTTTTTTCGACCAATTGCCGTCCGGAAAAGATACTAGGACGGCGACCCCGACCACCAAGAATGCCGCCGATAAAATCATGCCGCCGACAAGAAGCAACACCCCGCTAAATTTAATAAAGAAATTCCCCTTCGCCATCGTGTACTCCATATAATGTTGGTTAACTTTCCACCCCTCCGCTCCTCCCCTTACCAAGGCAGGCCGGGTGGGGTTAAGCTTTATTTATTTATCCAACCTTCAAATACCCTGAACGCCCTTGTCAGCGCCTGAATGATTTGCTCGAGTATCGAAGTTTGCTTCTCGGCACCTGCGGTCGTAAACGATTGGAGCTGGCTCGTGACCGCGGTGTTGTTCCTATTGGCGCTCGCAACTTTGTAATAATATGTTGTTGACGGCTTAAGATTCTTGAGGTACACCGTATGGCTTTGGTTAAAGTACGGGTCGCTCGGGCTTTGCTGGTCGGTCGCTTGAGACACGCCATAGCTCACCAAACTCGTTGACGGTTCATTATCTGTGCGCCAAGTGATGATAGCGCCCGAGGTCAGGGGTTTGGCATTGACTTTGGTTATTTCCGGAGTTTTAGTGGGCGCCGTATCAATGTTTGTCGCGAGTGAGCCGACTTTATAGCTATAGCCCGTACCGGCTTTAACATTGGTCGCGACGAAGAAGTTAGCGCCGGTAGTGGCAATAGTGAAACAGCCCGGCGAGCATTGCTGAAGCGAGACGCTACCCATTCCCTTAGGCCAGGATATGAAATGCGCCGGCGCCGCTTGGGTTGAAATATCAATGACATAGATTACTCCACCACTCGGGGTCGCGGCTTGCGCCCTACCGAAGGTAAAGAAGGTCTTAATCGCTTGCCAGATGTCGGTAAGGATAGCTGTAAGTTTTTTCGTGATGACTTTCAGTATAGAATCTTTGCCTTCGGCGGCTTTGGTGGTGAAACTTTGCCCGCCAATCTCCGCCGTGTTGCCATTGGCGTCTTTCGAGACAACCTTATAGGTATAGTTTGTGTTGGGCTTGAGGTCGGTGAGGACGGCTTGATGTGAAGTATTCAAGCCGGTATCCTCAAGCGTCTGGAAACCTAAATCTTTGCCCGGACCATAGTATACCTGACTGGTGGAAGGAATGCTCGAGAGCCAGCTGACCGTCGCCGTTACCTCTTCTTTGTTGGCGGAAGATGCTTCCGACTTGGCTTCGGCTTTTGACAATTCCAGCTTGCCAAGCTCCTTAAGCAAGCTCTCGGCGTTGGATGACGATGACAGGCGAATGGTGGTGGATTTAACGTCCTTGCCGGCTTTCAGATTATTGGCCGTCGGCGCCACCGTCGCTTTGGTTTCGCCCGTGTTGCCAAGAGCGTCTTTAATGCTAATAGTGTACACATAATCCACGATCGGCTGAAGGCCGGAGTCGAGCACGTAGAACACTTTTGTGCCGGATTTCTCCGACGCGTAACCCGTCACGCCGTCAACCGTCACTGACTCGTTGTTGCGTTTGACGGCATATGACACGATGGTATCCGCGCCGCTTACGCCGCTTCCCGCGTCCGTCGCCGGCTGGAAAGATACGAGTGTGGCGTAAGTGCCGCGCGTCGGATTCGCGACATCGTAGCCATACGCGCCGGCGACGGCCGGGCCGGTGTTATCTCTGGTGATGACGCCGCTCGCGGTTGCCGATTCGTTGCCGTAAGCGTCCTGGTACTTGGCGTAAACGGTTTTGGCGCCGTCGCCGTCGGTAACGGTCCACGATTTGGTGTATGCCGAGCCGGCCGCGGTGAGAGACGTTAAGTTTTCATAACTCGCGCCGGAGAAACTATCGGCGTTAGATACTTTAACTTTGGCGGCGCGAGTCGGGGTTAGGGTTAGCGTTGACGCGCCGCTCGTATATGACGCGTTGCCGGTGGCGGCATCGGCGGCGCTGACAGTGCCCGAAGGCGTCAGCGTGGTGAACGAAAAGCTGCCCGAGACACTGCCGTCGGTGAGCGAGAACGAGCCCTGCTCGGCTTTATAGAGCACAACATTGGTGGTTGCCACGCCGGCGGTGAAGGTTAGCGTGGTGGAATCGCCAAACTGCTGGGCGACGGAGTTTTTGTCGGTGGCGGTCGGGACATAACCGCCGGAAGACGAGTTGCCGGTAAAGGTTAGGTTGGCATCACCGTTTAAGCCGGTCGCAACATTGCCGTTTGAGTCATATAGCGTAACGGTAAAGCCGTAGCTTGTCCCGGGAACAAGAGACGACGCGCTCTGCGAGCCGTTCGTAAGAGCGACGGTGTAACTATTGGGGAATACCCAGCTCGCGGAGTTGCCGCCGCCATTGGTCGAGTTGTAGGCAAGGATGCCGGTGCCGGTGAGGTTAGAGTCGGAAACGCTTAAATATTGGGCGGTACTCGATGCGCCATTATTGACTAGGTTCCACGCGTTGCCGCCGGAGGACGACTCAAGGGTAACAAGATTGCCCGACGCGCCGGCGAGGGTTAGGACACCGCCTACTGTCTGCGTCGTGCCGGTGGTGAAAGTTAGAGTTTGGCCGGCGGTTTGAGCGGTCAGGTCATTAAAGGTCGTGGAGCCGCTAATGACTTGTGAAGTACCGTCCAGCGTCACCAGTCCCGAGTTATGCGCAAAGGTGCCGGAGGTCTTGGTGAAGTTACCGCCGACGGTGAGCTCGGTAGAGGGAGCGGTAATGGCACTGCCATTAAGGGCAAATTCGCTATTGGCATCCAATGTTGCGGGCAGGGTGTAGGAACCACTACCGGAGAAGTTTAAGTTATAGTAAATGCCGGTGTAGGGAAGGGTGGCGTATGCTCCCGTGCCTGTATACTCTACCCAGCCGCTATCGGTATCGAGGTTAGAGATATTGGTGAGGGTTTCATCGCCCTTTAGCTTAATGGTGCCGTTGTTGGTTGAGCCGGTAGCGGCGGCGTAGCTTATGGCTTGAGAGTTCATATCTAGAGTTGAACCGGAATTAACGGTAATGCCGTCGGTAGTTACGCCATCGGTGAGCTGCACGGTGTTAGTAGTTGCGCCGTCGCCGATGATTAAGTCCTCTACGCTCTTATCCAAGAAGTTAACCGTCTGGGTGCCGGAGGATTTGGCGAAGGTAATGGTGCCGGCGCCTTTGGTCCATGCTATCGATCCGCTACTTTCAGAAATTGTAACATTTCCTAAAACTGTAATATTGGGGTTATTGGTCGAGTTACTTATTGTTAAGGTTTCTGTTGCATTGGCATTGTTAAATGTTAGATTTCCATTAAACGTATAATTGCCCGAACCAAATTTAAATGACTCCGACAGTGCCCAATTTTTAATTATATTAATATTTGCTGCTTCGTATGTCGCTGGAATAATATAACCGTTAGCAGTATTATTGTAGATATTCATTGTTGCGACATCGATAATCCCGTCTTTCTGTGTAATCTGTACAGATTCATTAAGGCTAATTGTTCCCGCACCAGTTATACTGCCGGTAGCTGAAACAGCTAATTTCGGTGTTCCTTGGTATAATGAAAAACCCTCTCCGCTTGGAACAGTAAGAGTTCCGTTAATTTGAACGGAGCCCGCAGAATAGACTGTGCTTGAAACAGCTGGAATAGTTATTGTTGCACCAGCTGAAACTGTAAAATTTCTAACTTTCTTCGCATCACTGCCAGATATAATCTCCTTTCCTGTCCCATTCATTACAAGTGTTGATGCGTTATAATTCCACGTCGTCACATCCTTATTATCAAAGCTTCCGCTGACGGTCCAGGTGGCATCTCCCATATCGGTGCGGGTGTTGTCCATTGTGACATCGCCGGTGACGGTGATGGCTTCGTCGTAAGTGGCGTTGTCAAAAGTTCCGCTGCCGGACGAGAGGGTGAGAGCGCCAGCGACGGTGAGGGGCGAGGCGTCGGCGACGCGCAAGACGATTTTTGAAGCATTGGCATCGGTGAAGGAGAGGTTGTAATAGTCGGTGTCGCCAAAGTCCTTGATGTTATAAGTATTGGTCGTATTGTTGCCATCGTATGTTACGGTGCCGGAGTTCGCATCCATAGTGCCAAACGTGACGGTTGTCTCGGCGCCGGAGAGACGCAGGGTGCTGTCGTTCGTGAGCGCGCCGGTCACGACCAAGTTCTGGCCGTCGAGGTCGAAAGTGCCGCTTGAAACGGTAAGCGCTCCGCTGACCGCGACCGCCCCCGATGGCTCCCAGACGCCGCTACCGGAGAATATGAGGTTGGTGTAAGCATTGCCGGCTGACAATGCGGTAGTGTAGCTGCCTGTGCCGTTGTAGTTGACCGTGCCGCTGTTGGTATCTATGGCCGAGACGGTTTCGCCACCTTGCAGCTTAAGCGTGCCGCTCGCGCCGATGGTAAAGTCGGTCGGCACTGTCAGCCCAAAACTGGCAAGGTCAAGCGTGCCGCTCGTGAGCGCCAAGTTGCGGCCAAGAACTTTCGCGGCGCCGAGCTGGAAAGTGGCTTTATTGGTATTGGCATCGTTAATGGTCAGGTCGTAATAGTCGGTAGCGCCGAAATCTTTAACGGTGAGGGTTTCCGCCACATTGCGTCCGACATATTCCACCGTGCCGGAACCGGTATCCATAGTGGTAAAGGTGACGGTGGTTTCGTTGCCTTGCAGGCGCAAGGTCGCGTCGTTTACCAGTGTGGTGGCGGTGAGATTGAATCCGGCAGCGGCAAGGATACCGCTCGTAATAGTAAGAGTGGTAAGGCCGGTAGTATTGGCGGGCAAGCTAAATACAACGGCCGGCCCGCCGGCAATTGTCAGGTTGGAATACGAAAGGGTCTGCAGTGTGTAGGGGCCGCCCGAGCCGTTGTACTCCACCGTTGAGCCGGCGTCAAGAGTTTTGGTTGACGCGGTTATCGTCTCGCCGCCTTGGAGCCGGAGGGTGCCGCCTGCGGAGACGGTCAATACGTCAGCGGCGGCCGTGAGCGTCAAGCCAAAGCCGGCGAGATTTAGGGTGCCGGAGGTGATAGTTAGGTCCTGGCCGGCGGTGTCGAGAGTGAAGGCCGCCGCCAAGTTGACGGCTGTGCCGACGGTTTTATTGACGGTAACAGTCCCGCTCGGCAGGACTCCACCGCCATCGGTTAGAGTTTGGGTAGCGGCGCCCGTAAACTGCAATATCCCGTCGCCGCCGTCAAAGGTGGATGCAAGCGACACATCGCCCTGCGCCTGCAGAGTGCCGGTATTGACTTGGCCGTTCGTGAGCGTCAGGGTACCGGTGAGGACTAGGGTGTCGCCCGTCGCGATAGTTATGATATTGCCGTCGGCGGCTTTGTTGATGGTGAGGTTAACCAGGGTATCGCTTGTATTAACATCTATAGTTCTGTCGCCCGAGCCGGTGAAGCTCACCGTCGTGCCGGTTCCCTGGTTCAGGGTGCCGGTGGCACCAACGGTTAAGCCGGCATTGGCAAAAGTGATGGAGGCGCTATTGGCAATTGTTACTGTTGCCGTATCGACATTGAGCGAGGGCAATACCCAGCCGTCAGAAAGAGTTACTGTTTGGCTGTCATCTAAGAGAATTGGCGCGCTGCCGCCATCGAATGTTGAACTGCCGGTTAGGTTGGCGGTATTTAATGCTAGAGTACCGGTGTTGACATAGCCGTCAGTGAGAGTAAGGGTGCCGCCAACGGCCAAAGTGTCGCCGCTTGTAATGGTTAAGACCGCGCCGTTGTCTTTATTGAGAGTCAGATTATTGAAGGTCATAGAGACATTGACGTTGGTGGTGGTGGTACCGCCCGTGAAAGTAACCGTATCGCTCGCCGCGGTGAAAGTGCCGGCGGTGGCGGTGAGAGCGCCGCCTAGTGATAAACTTTCCGTGCCGGTGGCTATCCACGTGCCGGCAATGGTCAGGGTTCCCGTACCGATAGTGCTGTCGCCGCCTGGCGTAAAAGTGTCGCCGGAATTAACGGTAACTTTCACGCCATCGCCTATTGTCAGAGTGTCGGGTATGGCGGCGATAGCGGTAAATATTAAGTTATTGAGATTATCGCTTGAGTCGTAGAAGGCCATATCGGCAATCGTTAGCGAGTTAGCGCCATTATCGGCGCGCAGGAGGACATTGTTAGCTTGCAGATTCACGCCCGTAATGTTGGTTGACGCGTCGGTTAACGTCACCGCGTTCCCGACGTAAGTCCCGGCTTCCGGGTCAGTGGCGCCGTAAAAATAAATGGTGATGACGTTGCCGGCGGCCAGTCCCTCCACCGAAAAACTAAAGGTACCGTCAATGGCGCTCGTGGTGGTGGTTTGCAGAGCAGCGCCGTCAACGCGCAGCGCGACGTTGTAGCTTGAACCGGTCAAGGCGGCGCCATCGGCATCCAAGCCGGTGCCGGAGACAGTTAGCGCCGCGCCGGCAAAGCTCCAGCCGACGTTATGGTCGCTGTTAGTTGAATCGGTCGCGCTGATGGTGGAACCGGTGTTATTGGAATCTTTTACGTCAACATACGAGACAGCTTCGGTGTCGCCGGTATTCACTATGTTCCAATATGTCCCATCGGACGAAGAGCGTAATGAGAGGAGTTGACCGGCGGCGCCGTTGAGCGTCAATGCGCCGTTGATGGTTTGGGTGCTGGCGGCGGTAAAAGTCAGGGTGTCGGCGGCGGCTACTTGTTTGGTGAAGTTGTTGAAGGTGGTGGTGCCGGAGATGGCTTGCGAAGTACCGTCGAGTATTACGGCGGCGGCTCTGGGATTAAAGGTGGTGGCTTCATTGGAGCTGTTGGTCCAATTTCCCGCGATATTTAGGTTAAAATTTGTGACCGAAGTATCTAATGTGCCATCGGCGATAGTAAGATTGCCGTTGACTACCGTATTTGCGGGAAGCGTGAATACCGCGTCTCCATCTCCTGAAGCGTTGGAGTCAAATTCTATATTATAATAAGGGCTGAGGCTTTTTATGGTTATGGTGCCGGTGGACTTAACAAACTTCGTTAGACCCGAATCCGTGTCATTGGTTAATGATACGGTTGTCTCGTTGCCGTTTAACTGCAGGGTTGCGCCGTCAGCATTAGAGAAGGTGGTAACTGTGATGTTGTTGCTGTTTAGGTCAAGTGTGCCGGCGGAGTTGGTTAAAGTGGTGGCGGTTAAGGTGGCGCTTAACTGCAAGGTGCCGGCGCCTGTGTGAGTGAGTATTGGAAATGTCTTGCCGCCACTGGTTAATGTCTGTGTGCCGCTGGCTTTAGAGAATTGAGCTGTGCCGGTGCCAGCGCCTACCGTAATATCACCTGAGCCGGGAGTTAGAGTGAGGTTCCCGCCAAAGTCATTGGTGCCGGCGTAGGCAACCTGAATGGTTCCGGTTGAAGTATTGGCAAACTCTACATTGCCTGTGTAGGTGTCAGCAGTGGTGCCGGCAAAGCGCCAGAAGCCGGTGGTGTTGAAGGTGAAGGTTGTAGAAGTGCCTGCGGCAAAGGTGTTGCCGCCAACAGAATAAATGTTGCCTGTCCCGGTCTTGGTAAAGCTGTTGGTGGCGCCGTTAAAGGTGGCGCCCCCGAATTCGATACTTGGAGAACTAACTGTAAGATTCCCGTTGAAAGTAGTTTTACTTCCAAAATAGGCATTAGTAGTGGTTCCGGTAAGCGTTAAGGTCTGGGCTGTTGAGCCGCTCTGA
>DATEBX010000039.1:0-3984 GCA_035287145.1 Patescibacteria group bacterium
AAAGCTATATCGCCAGACAAGAAGGAAAGCATTCAATAAAGCAAATCAAACAGCTAAAGTTATTCTTTCAAACCAAATATTGATATGTCAATGAGTGTAAGGCATCCGAGGAGCTTGCTCCTCGGGGGTGCCATTGCGAGCGACTTCTGGGGAGCGCGGCAATCCGGGTGAATCAGGAGATTGCTTCGCCCAAGTCTCGCAATGACACTGCTTTGTATGTGAATTATAAATCCGAATTTTTGAATCTACGGTTGGGGTGGCGGCTGTTGCGCAACCGGCGTTTGGGATTGGGGCGCTTCGCCTATCTTCGATGATACCACTTGCGTTGGGGCGTTGGCAGTGGCTTGAGCTTCGCGCGCCGCCAAAAGTTGCGCCGGGTCGGTGGTGATAATCTGGTCCTCGGCGTAGGAGGCGACAACTTGAATGGCCACGTGGTTGGTGCCGGCGAAAAACAATCCTTCGCCGATGTTTGACTCGAGCAGTAAAAACTTTTCGCCTTCGGTTAGGTTGAATACTTCCGCCAGCCGTTCGACAGCCGTCGGTGATTGTTTCAATAGTATCTGCAGTGATGAGTTATTAAGGACGGCGCGACCCTGTTCGGAGTTGAGGAAGTCCTCGACATCTTGGCTTATGATGGTGAGCCCGAGGTAATATTTGCGGGCGCGCTTGGCGAGCGAATAGACATAGCGGGCGGAATCGGGAAATTGCATTAAAAGCCACGCCTCGTCAATGACGAGAACACGCTTGCGCAACTGGTGGCGAATCTTGCTCCAGACGTAGTTTAATATCATATACATACCCACCGGGCGCAGTTGGTCTTCGAGGTTGCGGATGGAAAAGCAGACCATACCGCGGTCAAGCTCGAAGTTGGTTGGCTGGTTGAATAGTCCCGCGAAGGAGCCGTCAACGTATTTACTCAATCGCTGGGTGAGTGACTGCGCGCCGTTCATATTTTGCAGCACGTTGCGCAAATCTTGAAGGAGCGGCGGCGGGTTGCCGTGGGAGCGGATGTCAACGGTAATATCGCGCAGAGCATAAGTTTCGTAAATGGCTTTGTCGAGAATGGCCGACTCTTCGGGCGAGAGTCCCCCGACCATAATGGAGATAAGCCCCGTAAGGTCGGAAACCGCGCTGCGCAAGACCATCTCGCCGGTTTCATCGCTGGACGCCTTCGGTAAATCAAAGGGGTTAATGCGCTTTTCGGAGTTTAAGCTCATCTCAAAGTAACTGCCGCCGACGGCATTGGTAAGAGCTTTATATTCATTTTCCGGGTCTATCACTAAGACATCGGTACCGAACATCAAACTGCGCAAGGCCTCGAGTTTGACGGTATAACTTTTGCCGGCGCCGGATTTGGCAAAAACGACGAGATTGGCATTCTCCAGCTTAAAGCGGTCAAAGAGGATGAGTGAGTTGTTGTGGCGGTTGATGCCGTAAAGTATGCCCTCATTGCCCGAAAGAGTGGCACTGACAAAGGGGAAGGTGGTACTCACGGTGTTGGTGTCGAGATTTTTGGAGATATTTATCTGGTCTAGACCGTAGGGCAGAGTCGAGTTGAAGCCCTGCTCCATCTGAAATATGGTTTGTTTGGTGTTCACCAGCATACCGCCGAGCGTGGATTCGATTTGGTCGGTTAGGGCATTTAATTCTTCCATGCTTTTAGCGTAAATCGTGAAGTAGAGCCCAAGGTGGTAGATGCGCTGTTGGCCGGTTTGCAGGTCCTCACGCAGGGTGTCAATGTCACTAACGGCGGTATCGAGCTCGGGGTTGCGGACAAAACCCTTTTCCTGCTCTATCTGGCGGCTTGACTCAAGTTTGCCCTGCTGTTTGCGCAGGTGGCCGACAAAGACCCTGGAATCAAGCGGAGCAACGTGCATGGCAATGTCCATCACGACATCGGAGTTAACGATGGGACTCATCCAGTTGGTGTTCAAAAATCTCGGGTAGGCGTACACAAAGCACGTCCGTACATAAAGTTCGTTTAGCTGGAGGTAGTTGGGTGTTATAACAAAGCTCGCCGGCGAGACGGCATCCAAAAGATTGACCGACTCGCGGTTGAGATTTTTTTCGGCCGCTTTTTCCTGTCTAGATGCTTTGTTGGTGAGGAAGTCGAGCATAAGATAGTTTATAAAGTTATAAAGTTTTTAAAGTTTATAAAGTAGATTAGTTCATAAAGTTCATCAGGTTCATAAAGTTTTTAAAGTTCGGAACTTTACAAACCTTACAAACTTTCTAACCTTATAAACCCTACCGACCTTATGAACCTTACAAACTTTACGAACCAATTTTATTGCTTAATGTGTATGTTTATGGGTTTTTGCGGGGCTGGGGATTGGCTTGAATTGGTCGGGGAAGACGGACCTTGGCGATTCAGGTTGGTCGGCGCGGGATTGAATTGGTTGCCAACGCCGGAAGTGAATTCGGGCGGGTTGGCGCTGGGCGCTTGATTCTGGCTGTTCGGTGCCTGGCCTTGTACCGGTATCCGCGTCTCCGATGTTTGGGATACCGGCGCCACACTCCCTGCTCCCTGCTTCGCTGACTGCCCTTCCACTCTTTGCTCGAGAGCGGTTTGCGCCAAATCCGCGGTATTTTGCAATTTTTCGCGCATACTCTCGGTAATGTTATAGCTGGCGTACAGGAGCTCTATGGCTTGTTCGGTGGTCAGTACGACCGATTGCAAACCGAGCGATGCCAAACCTTGTTGAACTACCTCGACGCGCTTGCGCATCTCCATTTTGACATCTTCAAAATCTTTGAGCGATACCTGGAGCGCCGGATGTTTGGGGGTGAATATGCCGGTTTTGATGTTGGGCTTGGCGAAAGGCACCACGATGAGGAATTTTTTATCCATAATGTTGGCAATGCTTATGAGTCGCGAGACAAAATCAACGTACTCTTGGGTTTGGTAGCGGATGAGCTCATTGGGCTGCTGGAACATATGTTTTTTCAGGTTTTCAAGGTATTCGGCCAGGTCTATTTGGCGAGAGCGGATGAGAATTTGAATGGGAAACGGCAGTGAATTGAGGAAGGCCTGATATGAGTAGAGGATGGCGTTTTGTTCCTCTTCCGACTTGAGCCCGAAATTGACGGAGCTAACGAGAACTATCTGGCGGAATTCGCCGTTTTTCAAAATGAGCGTGTCCTGATAGACCGCGCTAAACGGCAAGTGCTCTTGGGTCGGAACGCCTTTTTTGGGCTTGGGGTTAGGCATGATAAGTAAATTTCAAATTTTTAATTGCAAATTTTAAATGGCGGAAACGGATTTTGAAGTCTGAATCTGAAAAAAGTAACTAATTCTTCCTTTCATTTCATTTAAAATTTAAAATTTGGAATTTAGAATTAAAAATAAGGGTACTGCTGGGTGGGAGGCGGAGGAGTAGCAGATGCGGCGGGTTGAGGATTAGACGCGTTTGCATCTTGCGCGCCGGCTTTGCTGAAGATGCCGCTAATGCCCTTCAAGACACTGGCGGCGGTTGGCTTAGGAGGAGGAACTGGCTCGGAGGAAGGTAGGGTATTGGCAGATGGGGGGGGATTTCCGTTTTGGACATTTAGATTTTGAGCTTGGTTTGGATTTTGAGCTTTTGATTTTGGATTTACTGCATCCTGTCCTCTTTTCAGGTCCTCTACGGTGAAACGGGCGTCAACTGGTTGCGCGGAGGGTGCGTTTGTATCTTGCCCGCCCCGCGTAGCCCCCGTGGGGGCGAAGTGGGGTTTCTTGGTTATTGTATCTTGCGGTTCGGTTTTGGCAGCCGGTAATACAGAACCGGTGTTGCTGGCTTGTGATTCGAGCCGCTGGGCGATTTCATCAAGCGTGGCGCGCTTGCCGGAAGAGGCATTGGGATTGATTTTTTCTTGCGCCGGCGTCACAAGGACGACGCGGCGGAATTCATAACCCTGCTGCCAGATGCGCCGCCTCGGCTTAAAAATATACGCCCACAAGCTTATGAGAAAATATTCAAAAGGACGGTCATTGATTTTTATAAA
>DATEBX010000040.1:0-2235 GCA_035287145.1 Patescibacteria group bacterium
CCGAGAGCTTCGCGCCGCTATCTGGGCAATGCCCGAGTACTCGCGGGAACGTTAACGGACTACCAAATTAAACCGCAAGTTAGAATTGCTTTCCGTGAAAAGCCCTCGACCAACCACCTTTTGCAAACCATCACCCAAAATCAAAGGCGGGTTCTATTGGGCACTATCTCACCGATGGAGAAGATGTATTACCGGTATCTCAACGCCCTTAATAGTTCTATCCCCCAAGGAGTTGAGGTGAAGTCGGTCCAGACAACGGAAGAGCTTGAACCGGCGGCTCAAGCGGTCAGTCGGCTGGTGACGGATACGGGAAAAATAATGGCCAATTACGACTTCTCGATTATTTCCATTCCGTTAATTGAATTGGCCGGACGCAAGGGTGATATGCGCCTTCTTGAACTGGCGGCGCGCTACAGCGACCGAGAAGTATCTCGCATCGTCAAATACATCACTACGCTTGGCGGCGGCGTGGTAATTATTTCTCCCCACGCGGGTTACGAGGCCGGTGATGGACAGAATCTTAAGCACAGCAACGGACCTGTACCTTTTATATTGGTAGCGCGCGATAGGGCTAAGAATCTTGTAGCTTCGGCAACAAGTTATTATGCCCAGAGCGGATTTTTAGCCGATATCATTCAAGCCAAACATATGATTACCGATGTCGCGCCAACCATCTTGTCGCTTCTTAATTTATCTATTCCGCCCAATATGACAGGTAAAAACATATCTGCGAGCATATGAGACTCAATCGCTACATTGCACTCTCGACAAAATATTCTCGTCGCGCCGCCGATGAGCTGATAAGGGCTGGTTATGTCCGAATTAACGGCCGAACGATATTCGATTTGGGAGTTAAGGTTACCAGCGGCCTGGACGCTGTTACGCTGCACGGCCGCGCTATAGCGCCACGGACACACGTTTATTACGCGCTCAACAAGCCAGTGGGCTATACTTCGACCACACTAGACCCCTTCGCTCGCCAAAAAGTTATTGACTTAGTGCCGCGTCACCCCAAGGTCCATATTGTCGGGCGGCTCGATAAGAATTCGCAAGGTTTAATGATATTAACGAACGATGGTGAATTTACTAACTTACTTACTCATCCGCGCTATCATGTGGAAAAAGAGTATTATGTCGAAGGATATCCTACTGACGACGAGTGGGACGCCAGCCGTTTGCGCGAGATGGCTCAAGGAATGTCGATTGATGATTATGATATTAAGCCGGCGCAGGTCCACAGCTGGCGATTTCTCAAAGGCAAGGTATCTTTTTATATAATATTAAAGGAAGGGCGCAAAAGGCAGATTCGCCGCATGGCCGAAAATATTGACCTTCGCGTAACCAAACTCCAGCGCGTCCGCATGGGCAATCTCAAACTTTCCAATCTGCCAATTGGCAAGTACCGCAAAATAACTCCCGATGAGGTGATGTAGTTTTCCATGCATGAATTAAATAAATGTACCACGGATGCCACCTCGCGAGACCCCCTAACCGCCCTGCACACTTCCCCTCCTTCGTCCTCGACCCCACTGGGGTCGGGACTTCGGAAGGGTAAACTCCGCGCGCAATTTGTCCCCCTTCGCTCGCTCCGACGTTTCAGTCGGAGGAGCTACGGAGGGACTCCGCTAGGCTCCGCAGGTTCAGAAAATTGAGTTTGGTCGTAACGCGATGTTTTTGTAGGCCACGCTTCAGCGTGTCAGCCACAAGTTAAAGCTTGTACTACGTAGGTCAATGCGTAAAACCAAAATATGTATTTCATAGCCCTAAATGCTTTATCCGAGGTAAATTGTATTTCTTTCGTATTTCAAGTACTGTTTAGATAGAAAATGGGATTCGTTGACATCGATAAATACTTGCGTGCATCTTGACCGCGCAAACTATTAGAGGTGACCAAAGTGTCACGGACACTAGCGAGCCGAAGACGAAGCGAGCGAAAGGGGTATGAGTAATGTCGCGTGAATCGCGCAAGAGGCAAAGGGCCGCAGTCGAGCAGCGGAATAAGGCTGATCGGATACAACAGGAGAAGGAACAACGAGAAAGGAGCCACGAACTTGATCGGGGTTGCGCCAGAGCCAACCGACGGGTGGCGGAAGTAGGCGTAATTGCAAAAACGGGTGCTTTTTTGAGGCCTATTTCGCCAATATTTCATCAATCATTTTACGTTTGAGTTCATAGCTTAGTCCTCTATGTATCCCGCTTAGCTCTTTGAGGTGGGAGAAAGCACCTTCTAGTGAG
>DATEBX010000041.1:0-13855 GCA_035287145.1 Patescibacteria group bacterium
GGAAAAGACAAAGAAAGTAAAGAAGAGCTGGCACAGCTGGTTGCTTATTACGCGGAACAGTTCGAGGCGCGCGGAGAGGAAAACGTATGACGCGGGTGAAGATTCTCGACGGCCGGCCCGTCGCTAGCCGATTGCTTGCCGATGTCAGCCGTCGGGCAATAAAACTGCACGGCCGCGGCGTGACGCCGACTTTGGCGGTAGTTTTGGTGGGCCATGATTCCGCCAGCAATGTTTATGTCGGCGCCAAGCAAAAAATCGCCCGCCAAGTTGGCATCGATTTTTTGCTCTATCGGCTAAACAGTGTTCGCCAAGAAGAATTGGAGCAGCTGCTCATCACCCTTCATCTTGACCACAGTGTTCACGGCGTTATTATCCAACTGCCTATCCCCCAAGGCCTGTCGCTTTCCAAGGCCTTGAAATTTCTTGATAAAACAAAAGATGTCGATGCGCTGACCCCCGACTCCGACTATAAATCACCCACCGCGTCGGCCGTAGTGGCATTGCTTCAATCATATAACATCGATTATCACCGGGAAAAAGTGGCGGTTATTGGGCGAGGCGTCTTGGTCGGCCAACCGCTCGAGCGAATATTTGTCGAGCGAAAAGCCGAGGTCAATATTTATGACGATGCGACAAAAAATATTGCCGCCAAGGTTGCAAGGGCGAAAATTGTCATCTCGGCCACCGGCAAACCGGGGTTGATAGATGAAAATTTCTTGTCGGCCGGGCAAGTTGTGATTGATGTTGGCTGCGCGCGCGACCCCAAAACAAATGCTGTGGTGGGGGACGTTGACCGCGCGGCGGCGCGGAAAGTTGTCAGCGCCATAACGCCGCGCCTCGGCGGCGTCGGCCCCGTCACCGTCGCGTTACTTATGCAGAACGTAATCCTGGCAGCTGAAAAAAGTAGTAAATCCTAGTTCTGCTTTATCTGCATTTGACATTTGGTAATTGGGACTTGATTAGAAATTAGAAATTAGGATTTAAAAATTCGAGGAAATGAAACTTTTAGAAAAGATAACGATATGCCAAAGACAAGGAATAGAAGTAGAAATAAGGTAATAGTCGGCCTTTCCGGCGGAGTTGATTCGTCGGTGGCCGCCGCGCTCTTAGTCGAGCGCGGCTTCGATGTGCGCGGCGTATATATGAAAAATTGGCACTCGGACGACCCCAAATTTAAGGGAGTATGCCCGTGGGAGGAAGACCTGCGCGATGCCAGAGCGGTGGCGGCGCGCCTCGACGTGCCGTTTGAAGTTTGGAATTTCGAGAAGCAGTATCACGACCGTGTAGTAAGATATTTCTTCAGTGAATATCGCCGAGGGCGCACACCCAATCCGGATGTAATGTGCAACAAAGAAATCAAATTTCACGCATTCTTGGAAAAGGCGCTCAAAGCCGGCGCCGATTATGTGGCGACGGGACACTATGCGCGCATACGCGAAAATCCCCCACTTCGCCAAGGCTTCGCGGGGCAAGCAAATCTGTATGGCAAACCGGAGACATCTAACCAATTACATCTAACATCTAACAGCTTTTGTCTTTACAGCGGTAAAGACAAAAGCAAAGACCAGTCGTATTTTCTTTGGGCAATAGATAAGGGAGTATTGCCGCGGGTGCTTATGCCGGTGGGGGATTTTACCAAACCGCAAATTCGCCGCTTGGCGCGGTCTCTGCATCTGCCAACAGCTGAAAAGAAAGATAGTCAGGGCATTTGCTTCATCGGTCCCATAAACGTGAAAGAATATCTTAAAACAAATCTGCCCACGCGAGAGGGCAGTATTGTTAATACCAATGGCGAGGTGGTGGGGAGGCATGGCGGCGTTTGGTTTTACACGGAGGGCCAGCGCGCCGGCATCGGTACTACGGGCGGCGGTGTCCCATACTATATCATCGAAAAAAAACTGGCTGATAATATTTTAGTAGTTGCCTCGCGCCGAGACCCGAAATTATTCGCCCGAGGGCTGGTGGCGGGAGAGCTTAATTGGCTAGTCGCAACATTGCCGAACAAATTCGCGGCCCTTGCCCGCATCCGTTACCGCCATGCGCTGGTGCCGGTTAAAGTTGTGTTGGAAGGAAAACTTGCCAGGGTTGAATTCGACACGCCACAACGTGCCGTGACGCCCGGGCAGTCAATTGTTTTTTACCAAAAAGATCTTATCCTGGGTGGTGGAGTCATTGAGCGGCCTGTGCTATAGTGGGTCTATGAATAAAACTACGCGGCGGGTGCGGTCACGCAACAGCGCCATCCTATGCCTAATAGGCGTTTTTATTTTTGGCCTTGGCTACCTGTTTGGGCATGGTAATCTACAGTTGGATAAAAACTATGTGCCTCATTTGGTAAAGCGCGAGCTGGGCAAGCCCAAGGATGTTGACTTCAGTTTGTTTTGGGATGTTTACAACCGCGTGCAAGACGAAAGTTTACATTCTGCCACGGCGCAAACAACGCTCTATGGCGCTATCGCCGGCGCTGTGGGCTCCCTCGATGACCCTTACAGCGCATATCTAACGCCGGAGGAAACAAAGCTATTTTTAGCTGACCTTTCGGGACAAGTGGAGGGCATAGGGGCGGAAATCGGCAAGCGCAATGGCGTGCCGGTTGTCATCGCGCCCATTGAGGGTTCGCCCGCTGGCAAGGCCGGATTGAAAAAAGGCGACAATATAGTTGCCATTGACGGCCAGTCAACCGAAAAAATGTCGCTCGATGCCGCTGTTCTAAAAATTCGCGGCGCGCACGGTAGCCAGGTCAAGCTAACTATTGTGCGTGAGGGCGAAGACAAAGCAAGAGATATAACTATTACGCGCGCCGCGGTGGCGGTCAAGGATGCCGAATGGCAAGTGACCAAGGGAGTGATGGTCGTGCGCGTTCGCCAATTTGGCGATTCGGTCGACAATGACTTGGAACAAGTTGCCGTCGAGATGAAGTCAAAGAAAATTACAGAACTCATTATTGATTTGCGTGACAACCCCGGCGGATTGCTCGATAAAGCAGTTGCGGTTTTAGGTGATTTCTTATCAGCTGGCACAGTTGCAGTCAAGCAGGCGGCCAAGGACGGCAGTATTGAAGAATTAAAAACCAATGGTAATCCGGTCATACCGGACGCGCGCGTGATTATCTTGGTCAATGGCGGCTCGGCATCGGCCAGTGAAATTTTTGCCGGCGCCTTTCAGGACCATAAACGCGGTCAAGTAATCGGCGAAAAAACTTTCGGCAAGGGGACGGTCCAAGCATTGGAAGAACTTAAGGGCGGCTCTTCGCTCAAGCTGACTGTTGCCAAATGGTTGACGCCGAGCGGCAGGGAAATCGATAAAGGCGGCATTGAGCCGGATATTGCCGTGCCTATGTCGCAGGAGGATTTCGACGCCGGCCGTGACCCCCAGCTTGACCGAGCATTTGTCGAAATCAATCGTTAACTCTGGTATAGTGTAATAAATAGTAGAGGAGGGCAGTGTGCCTGACAGTGAACATAATATTGACGGTCCTCTCGTAACCAATATGCCTTCGGACTATACGGCGCAAAAAATGGACAGTCGTGCGCCAATTGAGAGTATGTCTCCCGCCGCGCCACCACCGGAACCACCCTCCCCTCCCCCCGTAACCGGTCAGGTCGAGAGTATCGGTACCTCGTTGACCGATAACAATCCCAATCAAAACACACCCACGGTACTCCCTGATAGTGCGCCACCACCGACTCCCCCGCCTTCTTCTTCCGGAGCCGATACGCCTCCTGTCGAGCCAACCGAAGAACGAGACGGCGATGCCTTCCTCGACCAACTTCTTGCCGGCCAAAACGGAGGAGGTAACCAGAATCCCCCTCCCGTCCCCGCACCGCCTCCCACCGCTGTCCTGCCGCAAACACCACCGCCACCCGAGCCGAACCCTGTGTCGCCCGTACCGCCCGCGGCGGATTTTCCGGGAGAGTCCGAAATAGTAGATTTGCGGCAGCCAACGCCATCGCCGGCTCGCGAGGCGCCGACTGCAAACAGCCAGCCAACTCCCAAAAGGTCATCCGGCGTAGTAGGTTTGATTATTGTGCTTATCATACTGCTCGGTGGCGTGGTGGCGGCTTATATGCTTTTTATCAATAAGCCAAGCGATTTAGCTGTTTTGCCATTAGGTGGCGAGAGTACCGATTCAACCCTTACGGGCGGCAAGAACAAAACGAGCGTAACGGCCGAATCGCTAACCGGCGTTGACTTAACGCGCCATACTGATTTAACCAATCTTCAAAAAGCGCTTGAGCAATACTTTGCCGCTAACCAGAAGTACCCTGTCAGCCCTTCTGCCACTCAAACCCAAGATGCCGCTGGCCCACTGCAAGTCCTGGTACCGCAATACTTGTTAAAAATTCCTGTTGACCCAAGCGGCGGCACAAGATATTATGGTTACGAGAGCGTTGATGGCGGCACTTACGCGCTTACAGCGGTATTTGACGCTTTGCCTAGCGGTATTACGGCGACGACGACAGCTGATGGTGGCTATCAAATAACGTTGTCCCCGGGTGTTATATTGTCATCAAGTACCCCTACAACCGATACTGCCAATGCCGCCCCGCCCAACACACCTTAATTTTTAGTAGAAATCATTATTGTTCGAACGGAGTGAGAACTATTATTTTTCATAGTTCCCAGCCTCGATTACGAGTCTAGGCGGGTCGTCCCACTGGGGCTCGAACCATATAACATACAAGATATATTAAAATATCCATTAACAAGGAGTCCATATGTGGTTATGGCTTCCCCTCGGCTTAGTCATTATAATATTGCTTTGGTTGGCGCTGACTTACAACGGCTTAATCTCGCTCCGCAACCGAACCAAAGAGGCATGGAGCGACATAGACGTTCAGTTGAAAAGGCGCTACGACCTTATCCCCAATCTCGTCAAGACGGTCAAAGCGTACGCGAAACATGAAACCAGTGTTTTCGAAAAAGTGACCGAAGCCCGCACGGCGGCCATCGGCGCCAAGGGCGTTAAAGAGCAGCAAAAGGCGGAGAATGTCCTCACAGGCGCTCTAAAATCCATCTTCGCGGTAGCGGAGAATTATCCCACGTTGCGCGCATCGGAAAACTTTTCCAAGCTGCAAGACGAGCTGACCGACACGGAAGATAAAATCGAAGCCGCTCGCCGCTTCTATAACGGCAATGTCCGCGACTTCAATACCAAGATGCAAGTATTTCCGACCAATACGTTCGCGTCCATGCTTGGCTTTACCGCCTTTGAATTATTCGAAATTCAAGAATCGCAAAAAGCGGTGGCCAAAGAAGCGCCCAAAGTTGATTTATAGTATAATAAAGATAGATAATAATTATTAGGAGGTAGAGTATGGCAGACCCTAAAGATGTAGAGCAGAATAAAGCATTAGCGGCTATCGGGTACTTAGGCATCCTCTTTTTGGTGCCCATGCTGGCGGCGCCCAAGAGTCCCTTTGCCCAGTTTCATGCCAAGCAGGGTATGGTCCTCTTTATCGCGGCGATTATTATGAGTGTTATTCTGGCAATTCCTTTCGTGGGGTGGGTTGTCGGCGGAGTTGGTGAAGTTCTTATCCTCATCCTTATGATTATGGGAATTCTCAACGCAGTCAACGGCCAAGAGAAACCCCTGCCGGTTATCGGCAAGTTCGCGGGACAGGTGGGTGGCGGCAGCAAGTAACACCTGTACAGTGTGTCATCGATACAAGAAATATTGTCTATGCGCGGACCGAATCTCGGCACTAAATTATTGGCGGCAGTCAGCTATTTAAGCATTCTCTTTGTTGTGCCTTTAGCGCTTGTCGAAGAGGATGATACTTTTACCGCTTATCACGTGAGGCACGGATTTATGCTCTTTATCGTTGCCGTGCTGGCTAATGTCCTTTTTGTCTTTCTCGATATTATAACCTATGGTTACACTTCGCTCTATTTGGGTCGGCTCTTTAACTTAGCGATAGTTGTGGCCAGCATCTACGGGGTGGTCTCTGCTCTCCGCGGTAAAACCAATCGCATCCTCGGCATCAGCAACTTGCTGGAGATATTCCCAATATAGTACTATATTATTTGCGCGCGAATTCACGCGAATCTACCACCTGGCTGACTCAATATTACGCTCGAAAGATATAAGACAGAATATGTGTCATTGCGAGGCTAGGCGAAGCAATCTTCTGCTTCACCCAGATTGCCGCGTCGCAGACTCCTCGCAATGACAATTCAGAATCCATCATTTTATTTATAATATTTGAGATATTGCCATGTACAACCAAATCACTTCCAACAAACGCCGGACTGTTTTGCTTTTTATCGTCATCATTACGCTTTACGCGTTGGTGGGCTGGGCATTGGCGCAAGTATATGGCAATCAGCTATTTTTCCTATTAGCGATTGTCATAAGTCTGATTCAGGCAGTGGTCAGCTACTACTACGCCGATAAAATCGCGCTCTTTGCCACAGGGGCAAAAGGTCCTTTGAAAAAGAGCGATGCGCCGGAGGTCTATAGAGCAGTTGAAAATCTGTCAATCACCGCCGGCGTGCCTATGCCTAATGTCTATCTCATTCCGTCACCGGCGCTTAATGCCTTTGCCACCGGCCGCGACCCAAAGCACTCGAGTATTGCCGTTACCACCGGACTGGCCGAGAGGTTGGACAAAACGGAGCTTGGGGGCGTAATCTCTCACGAGTTAAGCCACGTAAAAAATCGCGACATCCTCGTTATGACGGTCGTGGTGGTGCTCATCGGCGCGCTGGGGATACTTAGCAATATTTTCTTGCGTTCTATGTGGTGGGGTGGGGGACGGCGAGACAATAACGAGGGCGGCGGCGGCAATATCTTGGCGATTGTCGGCGTCGTTCTCATAATTCTCGCGCCCATTATCGGAATGCTCATTCAACTGGCCGTTTCGCGTCGCAGGGAATATTTAGCTGACGCGTCGGGCGCCCTGCTTACCCGTTATCCGGAGGGCTTGGCGCGGGCGCTTGAGAAGATATCGGCGGATAAGCATCCGCTCGAAACCGCCAGTTCGGCAACCGCCCACCTGTTCATCGCCAATCCCTTCAAAGCGTCAAGTTTTGCCAATCTCTTCAGCACTCATCCGCCCGTTAAAGACCGCATCCGAAAGCTAAGAAGCATGATTAAATAATTGCGCTACGTCTAGGTCTCGGTATAATAGAGTTAATGACAAACCAAGTACCAAAATCGGTGGAAGAGAGGGCAGTGAAGCTCCGCCATGAGATTGACCGGCATCGCTATCTCTACCACGTCCTCGACAAGCCGGAGATCTCCGACGCCGCCCTTGACTCCTTGAAGCACGAGTTGCAGGCGCTTGAGGATAAATATCCCGCGCTCATAACTCCCCACTCCTCCACTCAACGAGTTGGGGGAAAGGCATTGGCCAAGTTCGCCAAAATCACTCACAGCTCCCCTATGCTTTCGCTCGTCGACGCTTTTTCTTTTGATGAGCTCAAAGCGTGGGAGGAGCGCGCCGCAAAATTGGTCGGCTCCCCTGCCCTCTCAAAAGGGTATTTTGCGGAGCTCAAAATGGATGGCCTCGCCATCGCGCTTATTTATGAAAACGGCCTATTGAAACAGGCGGCAACGCGCGGCGACGGCAAAGTCGGCGAAGACGTGACCAATAATATTAGAACTATCACTGCCATTCCTTTGAAACTGCGTGCGCCGTCCCAGTATTACACGCGGGCCGCGAAGGGAACTCTTGAAGTGCGCGGCGAGGTCTATATGACCAAAGCGGCGTTTGAGGCGGTCAACCGCGAGCAGAAGAAAAATAACCAGCCGCTCTTTGCCAATCCGCGCAATGCTGCCGCTGGTTCCATTCGCCAGCTCGACCCCAACATCACCACGGCGCGCCAATTAAGTTTTGTTGTTTATGAGATTGTAAGCGACGTGGGACAGAAGTTTCATTACGAAGAGCACGACATTGCCAAAAGTTTAGGTTTTCCAACGCTGGAGCCCAACCGCCACTGCGACACTGTCAATGCGGTGGAGAAGTATCACGCTCATTGGGAAAAGAAAAAGGAACAGCTGGCGTATCAAATTGACGGTGTGGTGGTGGTGGTGGACGACGAGAAGACACGAGAAAAATTGGGCGTTGTTGGCAAAGCGCCACGGGGGATGCTGGCTTATAAATTCTCCGCCGAGCAGGTTACGACTACTGTTAATGATATCATTGTCCAGGTGGGTCGTACCGGCACGCTCACACCGGTGGCGATTTTTGAGCCGGTTAAGGTCGCTGGCTCAACAGTGTCGCGCGCGACGCTTCACAATCAAGATGAAATTACCCGCAAAGATGTTCGGGTCGGTGATACGGTTATCATCCAAAAAGCCGGCGACGTCATTCCGGAAGTGGTTGAAGTGGTTAAAAAGTTGCGCCCGAGCGGTACCAAACCGTGGCGTATGCCTAAAAAATACGAAGGAGTTTCGGTCGTCCGCAGAGAGGGCGAGGCGGCCCATAAAGTTATCAGCACCAAACTGGCATCGGTGAAGTTGCGCGCCCTCCAGCACTTTGTCGGCAAGAGCGGCTTTGATATTGTCGGTCTCGGACCCAAGATACTGCATCAACTTTATACGCGAAAGTTGGTGCGAAGTTTTCCCGATATTTTTAAACTTTCGGAAGCCGACCTGCGCCCGCTTGAACGGTTTGCCGACAAGTCGGCGGGCAATATTATCGCGTCAATACATGCTCGTAAAACGGTCGAGCTGGGCCGGTTTTTGAACGCCATCGGCATCCCCATGGTCGGTGAGGAAACGGCTTTCGACCTCGCCGAACACTTTGGCAGTTTAAGTGAAATTATGGACGCCGATATGGAGGGAATGAGCAAAGTTTACGGCATCGGCGAGCGGGTGGCGCGTTCGCTAGTTGATTATTTTTCCGGCGCCAGTACGCGAGAGATGATAAAAAAATTACTCTCCCGCGGCATCAAAATTATGAATCCCGAGCGAGCGGCCCGTTCAGGACCGCTCAAAGGCAAAACCTTTGTTTTTACCGGCGGGATGGAGAGTATGACGCGGCAGGCGGCGGAGGATAAGGTGCGCAAACTGGGTGGCGACGCATCGGGGTCGGTGAGTAAAGATACGACCTATGTGATTGCCGGCTCGGAGCCGGGCAGCAAATTCGACAAAGCCCAAAAACTCGCCGTCAAAATAATATCCGAAACAGAATTTCTGAAAATGGTTCAATGATTTTATTGTTCGAGCGATCCCTTCAGCATCGCTCAGGGTAAACTCCGGGAGTCGAGAACTACCTTTTGTCATTGCGAGGAGTCATCGACGAAGCAATCTGACGTAATCGTCATCCCGAGCGAGGTTAGCCGAGTCGAGGGATCCCTCCATTCCGCCCCAGTGGGGTTCCAGTCGGGATGACCGCGGACGGTCAGATTGCCACGCTCCCAGGAGGTCGCTCGCAATGACAAAAATGAGTATTGAATATTGATATTTGTTTGGTTATTGTATCTTGTATCTTGGAATTAATTTAAGGAGTCCAATGCTCTTATGGAAAATTCTATTAAACAAGTGGTTCTGGCTGGCAGCCAGCGCCGGCATATCGTATCTCGGTCTTGTTAAAACTCTGCAAATGGCGCACCTTTTTGGCAAGATGGGCTGGGCGGAAAAATATTTGGGCGAAGGCGGCAGTTATACCGTTTGGAAAATTATCGGTGTTATCGCGCCCATCCTCGCCATCATTTATTTCTTTTCCGCCGTCAGCGACCGCGCCATGAGTTGGGTTAATGGTTTATAAGAGGGTTGTATTGGTTTAACCAATTAGATACAATTAAGTGTCATTGCGCTGTGCCACGTGCGAAGCTTTACGTGGAATTCAGGTGAAGCAACCTCGCAATTAGTGTCATCCTCGAGCTGAAAGTGCAACGCTTCAACATCGGGGATCCAGAAATTTTGGGCCTGTAGTTCAATGGTAGAACATCTCATTTGTCCCGATTTACATTTTTGGAATTTAAATCGAGGATCCACGATAATTTTGGGCCTGTAGTTCAATGGTAGAACACCTCATTTGCAATGAGGAGAAGTGAGTCCGATTCTCACTAGGTCCACCAAACCTATTTGCGAAGCAAGAGGTTTACCGTCCGTAGCTTTAGCGAAGGATGACCTACCCAAAATTATCGGGACAATGAGGAGGTTGGAGGTTCGATTCCCTCCGAGTCCACCACCATTTACATCGAGTATGCATAGGTTAAAGATAATAAATTGTTGCTAAAATTACTTCATGAATGAAATCCAGATTAAACAAATCATTGAAAATGCTATAAAACTCGGTTCGGAAACATCGAATATTGAATTTAAAGATGCTAGAGGGGGCTTTCCTCGGGACACATGGAAAACTGTTTCTGCTTTTTCTCATCGACCGACGGGAGGATTTATCGTTTTTGGCATTAATGAAGATAGAACAAATAATAGTATCGAGGTAATTGGTGTTGATCAAGTTGCTGTGCTACAGGAAAAGTTAAGCGACTTAGTAAGCGCACAAATGAGTTCGGTCATAAGGCCGGAATATTTCCCAATATTGATTATGGGCAAAACAGTGCTTGTTGCTTGTGTCCCAGAATGTCCGGATCAGTTTAAACCCTGCTACTATAAACCCGTTGGTATGCCGAACGGTGCTTATGTGCGTGACGGTAATACGGACCGGAAAATTACTGACGAGGAGATGCGTCGTTTTTTAGATAACGCAAAACTCTCGAGATTTGATAGTACGCAGGCTCCGGATACCAATCTCGATGAATTATCAGTCGATAAAATATATGATTTACTGACCCGAATGGGACAAAGGACAAATCGCGATGCCCGTATTGAGGAAATAGATTTTAATTTGCTTAAGAATCTTGGTGTAGCGGACAAATTCGATGGTAGTAATTTTCCAACTATGGCAGGTTTTCTTATTTTTGCAAAAGAGAAACCCCAACTCAAACGATCCTTCAACCGCTATATTATTCGTTGCGTGAAATATAAAGGCTCAAATGTTGCGACTGACATCATAGACAAGGCTGACATAGATGGGACGCTAAACGAACAAATTGATGTGATGAAAAAGTTTATATTGCGAAATATACGGACAAGTGCTCAAATCATCGGTACAAAACGAGTTGAGCGATATGAGTATCCTGAAAAGGCGATCCGTGAGATTGTCGCCAACGCTGTTATCCATCGTGACTATAGAATTACCGAGACATACACACAGGTAAACGTTTTTGAAGACAGACTTGAGATTTTTAATCCCGGCTGTTTACCACCTGGAGTTACTTTGGAAAATATTCGAGATGCCCAGGTTAGTCGCAATGAAATTATTGCGGCACGTCTAAAAGACCTTGATTATTTAGAAGAATACGGCAGGGGCATTGATATTGTATTTACTGAAACAAAAAAATGGGGGTTACTTCAACCCATTTTTAAAAACACCACCAACAGTTTTAAAGTAATTTTACCTGGCGAGGAATTAAGTAAATTGAATGAGCGGCAGTTTTATATCTGGGATTGTATTGTTGAACGAAAAAGAATTACGGCAACAATGTGCACAGAGCTTTTCCCTGAAATTTCTCGAGCTACTGTTAACAACGACTTAAGTAAAATGCAAGAGTTAGGGTTGATCCATTCCAGCGGGGCGTCTAAAAGTACCTACTATGAGCCGAATTTTTAAGTTAGAAGCATTTAGAAGCAATCCGATTTCTACCTGTAAAAAAGAGGTTTTTGGTAAATTTCGGTTAAATATAATTAGAAGCAATTGGAAGCAAGGCGTTTATCATCTATAGCCCTAGAGGAAGATGACATACTAAAAATTATCGGGGCAATGTCAAGGTCACCAATAATACAATTATCAAAATAAAAGCTGGTAAAAATCAAAATCCAACGCTCGGCACTCTCAAGAAAATTACAAAAGCCCTCGAGACAAGTATCGATAAATTAATCGGAAACAATTATGACAAGAAAAAAGAGAAACTCCCCTGTTACAAATTCAAGCCAGTGGACTCAAAAAGTAACGTTGACGACACTCCTTAAAATAATTATCCCCGCGATAATCGTTATTTATATAATTTTAAAAATTGATGGGCTATTTAATCCAAAGACCGATAATAAAGATGAAAAGAAAAATAGTACGACTACTACGCAAACATCGACCCCAACGGCTAGTCAAAATCTTTCTTATAAAATTGTTAGCTCTGACGATCTTAGCATGAAGGCATTGGGTGGCAAATTATTATCACAATATTCCACTTCAGAGGTAGAGAATTTACCAATCGACAAAAGATATCAGTTGCGAATTATTATTGAGAAAAATCTTGATCAAAATAATATAAAGCAGATTATTGAAAAACTTGTTAGTGACAAGAGGTCTGAAGACGGCGATATTGATGAGCTTGGTGTCTTTATTTATGATGACGAAAAGGATGCAAAGGAAGCATATACGGTCGGGAAAGCTGACTGGGCACCCAATGGAGAGTGGGGAAGCGTAACGCCAGATATTGCCAGAAATAATAATCGCTATGGTTATGAAATTAAATATGAGTTTGTAACCAAAAGCGTTGCCAGTGAATTCACAGATCGCGAAAAAGAAATAAGAAATGGCTATAACAACAAGTTGGATGAATTAATTAGCAAACAGACGAGTTGGTCATCGGATTTTTCACAAGACAATGCAATCAATGCGGAAGTCGAAAAATATATAACGAAAAAATATTCAATCACGAATGAAGAATTAGATCAAATTATGGTAAAAGGTCTTTAAATTAAATGGACAAGAGCATAACGACAACAAGCAAAGAAGATTGGGAACGATATATTGATGAAAAAGATAATTGGGAAAGGGTTTATATAGATAAAATAAGAGAAGGTTGCGGAGTGATTTTAGTTGAAAGCTCTAACCCTCGTTCGGAGAAAATAGTTGCCCTTTTGTTCAAGATCTTGAAAAAAATATCGGCAGCAAAACTGAAAGGAAGAATTTGCCGTGTTTCAGTCGACAAGCTAATTTATCAGTAAATCTGCTAAAGTGAATATATGAAACTAACTATCCAAGCTAAGCCGAACTCGAAGGTTGCCAAGATTGAAAAAGCGGATGAGGCGACTTATAGGGTTTTTGTTCCCGTCCTTCGCTTTATCTCTTGCAATATTCTAATTATAGAAATATGCAAATAGATTGCGTTTCGGAGGGTTGTCGCAAGCGGTAAGGCAACAAAAAGAGCCGCCGGTCAGGGGAATGGCTAACCGCGCCACTATTGACGCGCTGGCTGATTTTTTCAAAGTTCCCAAAAACTCCCCCCGAATAATTTCGGGCTATACTTCCCGCACTAAGATTATCGAGATCGAGCAATAAAAAATTCCAAATCTCAAATCATAAATAACAAATAAATCCCAAATTCGAATTTCGGAACTTGGAACATTATTTGTAATTTGGTGCTTGTTATTTGGTGCTTATGCTCTTAATAGGGGATAAACGCTAATCCGAGTATGATTACTGCGGTTTGCAATATGATATTAAGCCATTTTAGGTTTGGTTTAAGCTCATACCGCTGCACGAATTCATGAACATGCCAATGTTGTTTCAATACCGGCCAGCGGCGGGTGTAGCGCAGCCAGAGTGGACTATTATCGATTATATCCGGCATTAAACCACCCACCGCGCCCCAAACAAGGCCCGGTTGATGATGGGGCGCGGTCATAAAGAGAACTAATAATAATGCGCTAACTGTAAGGTCAATTCCGATATAAAGCCACGTAGCAAGCGAGACTCCTTTTTTATTACCAATCTCGCCGTAATCGATATGCGGCACGGCATCAAGCAGATGGTGAGACAAAAAGCCCAATATAAAGGCGAGCAAAGGCGCGTCAATCTGCGAACCGATAGCGCTTCCGGCAATTATATGTGTGGTG
>DATEBX010000042.1:0-17303 GCA_035287145.1 Patescibacteria group bacterium
GCGAGGCAATATGACCGAAGACAAAAACCAAAAACAAATACAAAAGCATCTGGATGAAATAGAACGTCATGTTTTGGCAGTTCGTGGTTTGCTGTTTAAGGAAAAGATTGTGGCTGGTGAAGGAAAGGGACTTTTCGTTTCTACGGACCAAAAAGTCATCGAAGGTATCTTTAACGGTGAGGCGATGATAGACCAGGAGGGGGAAACGTATCCGGTATCGCCCAATTATGCTTCAAAGTCGCAGCTGGTAGTCGGTGACAAACTAAAACTTACCATCGCCCCGGACGGCCGTTATATCTATAAACAAATCGGGCCGGTAGACAGGCAGCATTTGGTGGCGGTGCTCGAAAAGTCCGGCCAGCAGTATTTCGCGGTAACGCCCAAGAAACGTTACCGTGTCTTGCTCGCCTCCGTTACATACTTTAAAGTTAATGAAGGTGAAAAGGTGACAATCGTAGTTCCCAAGGACGATGTGCCGGCCGACTGGGCCGCGATTGAACACCGCGCCTGACTCGGCCTAGACAATCTTAAATGAATAGGAAATATTTTAGAACTCGACCGGCCGTTGAACAAGCCGATTGGCATCTGGAACGGCGTTATGTCGTCTTGAGGGCATTGGTTCCCAAAAACAACGAGAAGGACCCCCTTGCCGCCGAACAATTTTTCGCGTCTTTGCACGGCGTCTATAGTGCCGCGGCCGCTTATCAGGAAACCATCGCTTTTGAGATATCGGCCGTCAACGGCTTCATCCAGTTTTATGTGGTAGTGCCGGAACATTTGAAAAACTTTGTCGCCGGTCAGCTCTACGCCCAGTATCCGACGGTTGAGATGGAGCCGGTAGGCGACTATGTTGGCGATATCGCATTGGAGGAAAAGGCCTTTATCGCAACCAATCTCAAGCTCAGCAAAGAAGACGTTTTCCCCATTAAAACCTTTGTCAATTTTACAGTAGACCCGCTAGCCAGCATTACGGGAGTTCTCGCGGAAACAGCGACCGATGAGCAGGTTATTATCCAGCTATTAGTTAGGCCGGTTGCCGATGATTGGCAGGCGCGCGGCATAACTCTTGTCAGTAAAATAAAAGCGGGGGAAGAACTTAATAGCGACGTGGGGAGCGTCCTTAGAAAACATTTCCTTTCGGCGGCGCGCCGTGTGGTTCAGGGAATAGTCCTCGGCCCCCAGGAAGAACCCAAAAAAGAAATAGGCGACGCCAAGCCGTTATCCGCGCCGGTTGAAGCAGCACTTAAGGGCGTGGAGGATAAAGTTACCAAATTGGGTTTCGAAGCTCTCATAAGAATCGCGGTCGTTACCGACGACGAAAGCGCTGCCGAGCGCAAACTGCAATCCGTGGTGGGCGCCTTTAAGCAATTCAACACAACGAACCTCAACAGTTTTGTTTCGGGAGAAATCAAGAGAGATAAAAACGCCCTGGTCGCGTTTCGGCGGCGCTATTTTAACAAAGGGTATGTATTGAATATAGAAGAGTTAGCGTCGCTCTACCATTTTCCCAATATGACCGTGGAAACGCCGCGCATTGTGTGGGCGGGGTCGAAGAAAGGGGAGCCGCCACCCAATTTACCTATTGATATTAAAGCGCCCGAAGTTACAACTTTTGGCGAGACCAACTTCCGAGGGGCATCACAAGAATTCGGTATCAAACTGCGCGACAGGTCGCTTCATATGTACGCCATCGGCAAAACCGGTACGGGCAAGTCAACCCTACTTGAGAATATGATTATCGGTGACATTCGCAAGGGTAGGGGAGTGGCGGTTGTTGACCCGCACGGCGACCTTATCAAAAAAATAATCCGCTTTGTTCCTAAAGAAAGAATTGATGATGTCGTACTGTTTGACCCGTCTGACAAAGAATTTCCCATCGCTTTTAATATTTTGGAAAATGTCGACCCCGACTTAAAAAACATTGTCGCTTCCGGCGTTGTCGGTATATTCAAAAAAATTTTTGGCGAGAGCTGGGGACCGCGGCTTGAGTACATCTTGCGCAATACGGTTTTAGCGCTACTCGACTATAAAGGCGCGACAATGTTGGGTATTCTACGCGTAATAAATGACCCCAAGTACCGCTATAAAGTCATTGAAAAGATACAAGACCTTGTCATAAAAGATTTCTTTGTCAATGAATTTGAAAAATACGACCAAAAGTTTCGCACCGAAGCGGTGGCGCCTATCCAAAATAAAGTTGGCCAATTTTTATCGTCAACTACCATCCGCAATATCGTCGGCCAACCGACAAGCACTATCAATATCGAAGAAATTATGAACTCAGGCAAAATACTGCTCATTGACTTATCGATGGGCAAAATAGGGGAGGATAATTCGGCCCTTTTGGGCGCTATGCTTATCACTAAGATGCAATTGGCGGCTATGAGCCGCGCTAATATTCCCATTGAAGAGAGGCGCGATTTTTATTTGTATGTTGATGAGTTCCAAAATTTTGCCACTGATTCCTTCGCGGTTATATTATCGGAAGCGCGCAAGTATAAATTAAATCTTATTATGACCAACCAATACATAGCGCAGATACCGGAGACGGTTTCAGCCGCGGTTTTCGGCAACGTCGGCACCCTAATATGCTTCCGCGTCGGGGCGGGGGACGCCGCCGTTTTGGCGCAGGAAGTTGAACCGGTTTTTACCCCTAATGATTTGGTTAATTTGGACAATTATCATATCTACATCAAGATGGCGATTGACGGCATCA
Source organism: Patescibacteria group bacterium (assembly GCA_035287145.1). Lineage (GTDB taxonomy): Bacteria > Patescibacteriota > UBA1384 > UBA1384 > UBA1384 > DATEBX01. The sequence continues at coordinate 2,717 of DATEBX010000042.1, forward strand.
CGTCCGCGCCCTTTTCAGCCAAAACGCTTGTGCCGGCTGATAACCCAACTGACCTTGCCGAGGAAGTGACGGCGGCATCCAGGCAAAAATACGCCCGTCCGCGCGCGAAGGTGGAACAAGACATTAACGAAGCGGCGGATTTGGTCGCGACTCAACAGGCTGTTACTGATTTTATGACGCAAGCGAACAAAAAGCTCGAAAAGTCGAGCAATCTCGTGACGTCGGGAGACGTACAGTACCGAAAAGTTACAGACAATAGTAATGACCGCTGGTTCTACCGCCATTCGCTAAAAAACTAATATTAAAGTACTCACGTACGATAAGAACATCGTCTTGCCGCTATAAAACACGCCACAGCCCATTGTAGCGGTTTTGAACCTGCTAATATTTTAATAAATAGACTTATGGTTTGATAAAACTAACTAAAATATTTGTAAAAAAGGGGAGTGAGTTTCGAGGTCATTGCGAGGAAGCTAAATGGGGCGACGAAGTAATCTGACTCAGTAGAGTCATCCCGAGCTTGTCGAGGGATCCCTCCATTCCGCCCCCCGTTGGGGGCTTCAGTCGGGATGACCGCGGACGGTCAGATTGCCGCGCTCCCACAGAGGTCGCTAGCAATGACAGCGATCACAAATGATACAATGTTATTAAAATAGATAATCATTCATCACAAAAATAAAAATGCCGGCTAACTACTTGACAACAATACACTCCCACATACTACGTCGCACAATATAAGTTATACGACATTATAGCATAGTAATAAGTGGGGTAGATAGCACAGTGTGCCAGTCCTACGATTCGCTGTGTATCTTCTCGAGTACTGTTTTTTTGCCTATAAAACGCTCAAGAAAAGCGTAGCGAATGGTCGCGATATTTTGCATCATGCGGATTGTAAACGCTATTACAATCGCCAAATATAAATCCAGGCTTAATCGGTCGCCAATGTATGTAATGATGACGGCAATGACCATATTGATGACCAAGCCCGACACAAAGACCGAGGCGTGGTACTCGCGGCGCATATCAGCTCTTATAGCGCCGACAATCGAATCAATGATGCCCAGTATTGCCACTGCCGTATAGCGCGAATACTCAATGGGAATATTTATTGGCGTATATAGGCCAATAAGAATGCCGGCGACGAAACCCAATAATGCCCAACGCATATAACACTCCTTATAAAAAATTAGGAATTAAGAACTAATATCTTAGAATTTGGCTTTTGGAAATTTAGATTTTATTAGAAATTAGTACTTAAAAATTAGAAATTTATTTAACCCTCTCCCCTTTTCCGTTCCTTTATATGGTGCCAAGTAACAAGGGCCGGTGAGGCGACGAATATGGAACTGTAGGTGCCGACGGCTATGCCGGCAAGAAGTGTCAGCACGAATGGCCGAATGGTCGCGCCGCCGATGCTCGCGAGCGCGAGCAAAACTAAGATGACCGTCAGCGATGTATTTAGCGATCGCGCGAGTGTTTGGTTGACACTGTCATTGATAATCGATTCTAGCGCGTTGTGACGGCTTGTATGGAGAAGATTCTCGCGGATACGGTCAAAAACGACTATCGTGTCATGGACAGAGAAACCCAACACGGTAAGCAGAGCCACCAGCAAATAGCTGTTCGCTTCAAAACCGTAGAAGTGATTTATGACACTCACAAAGCCCAACGTAAAAATTATATCGTGAACCAAAGCGATGATGGTCGCGACGCTCATAGACCACGACGTGAAAGGTTTTTGCACTCGGCGAAACGACCACGCGACATACAGCACTATGGCGATGACGGCCAGGGAGACGGCGATTATGGCGCGGCGGGCTAAATTGGCGCCGACGGACGGTCCCACTGTTTGCGCTTGCTTTTCCGTCACTTGGGTGATGTTCGAGTCCGGATTTTGTGTTAAATTAGCGCGCAATGTTGCAAGAATCGAGTCGATCTCTCCCCTATCGATGGGCGTGGTCTTAATGAGCGCCGAATTGCGCGCGGTATTGGCGATGGTCAGCGATGGAAGGTTCAGGTCTTTTAATGATGCCTGAATATCACTAGCTTTAATATTATTATCAAAACCAACCTCGACCAGTGTTCCTCCCTTGAAATCCGCGCCCGGTTTTATGCCGAAAACAACAAGCGCCACAATACTCGCCGCCACCAAGACAAGCGATAAGCCATACCATACTCTAATTTTTCCGATAATATTCATAGGGCTACTTTCTGTATTGATCTTCCCCAGAGCCGCAAAAAGGTGCGGGTTACCGTTATGGCGGTAAACATTGATACCAGTATTCCAATGGCCAAAGTTACGGCAAAACCCTTGACCAAACCGGTGGTGCCGTAATAGAGAATGCCAGCGGTAATTAAACTCGCCATATTGCTGGGCCAAATGCTCGACCAACTGCGCTTAAAACTGTCCTCAATCGCGGAAGATGTTGCCTTGCCTTTGGCAAGCTCCTCTTTTAACCTTTCAAAGACCAATATGTTGGCGTCCACCGCCGCGCCGAGAGAAAATAGAAATCCCGCTATTCCCGCGAGCGTCATGGTTACGGGAATGAGTTTGTAAATGGCCAGTGTTATGGTACCGTATATCGCGAGAGCCAGCACGGCAAAAAGTCCGGCGCGGCGGTAGTAAACCAGCATAAAAACGGCAACCAGCAATATGCCCAAGAGACCCGCCACCAAACTTGTTTTTATGGAATCCTGGCCCAGGGTGGCGCCGATTTTATTTTCACTCACAAGCTCAATGGGAACCGGCAGGGCGCCGGCGTTAAGCAGCGTGGCCAGGTCTTTGGCTTCCTGGATGGTACCGATACCGGTAATAATCGCCGAGCCGTCTTGAATCACCGACTGAACGGTTGGAGCGGTTAATATGGCTCCGTCAAGTTCAATGGCAACTGGTTTTTGTAGGTTACGCGTTGTAATATCACGGAATAAATCGGCCCCCTCGCTGTTAAATTTAAGTTCCACAACGGGCTCGTTACCGGCAAAACCCGCTTTGCTTGATGAGCCGCTCTGGTCGAAAGTCGCACTCGCCTTTTCCAAAAACTGTCCGGTTAGTTTTGTCGCGATAAAATTGCCGCTTGAGTCCTGCTCCTTAAATATCAACTGGGCTGTCTGCCCTATTAAGTTCTTGGCTGTTTCAACATCAGAAACGCCCGGCAGTTCAATATTGACTGCCGGACGTTTGCTGATTTGCGTCGCTTGAATCACCGGCTCGGTAACGCCCAGTGAATTGATGCGACGGTCTATGACGTCTATAACGCCTTGTTGCGCTTGCGCAACGCTGCGACCATTAAGCTGGTCGGTGTTTAAGACATAAGTAAGCTGCACTCCACCCTGTAAGTCGAGCCCGAGGGGCATCGACTTTCTTCCCAAAACAGACGGCCCGTTTGGATAAACGACAGCCGTTGCTAACCCGGTGATTATTACTATCAATAAAACTAACCACCAAATTCTTTGGGACATAAGCAGTAGGTGCTATTAACTTACCTTAACATCTTGCGTTCACGCGCATTAGGCGCGGTCGTTGTCGCCGGCTTGGCGCATGGGACGAGCTTCATTGACGACCAATTGTCGGTCCTGAAACTCTTTGCCATTCAATGTCTCGATCGCCTTTTTCGTTCCTTCGTCATTGGCCATCTCGACAAATCCGAAGCCGCGAGCGCGGCCGGTCTGGCGGTCGGTAATTAAACTTACCGAAGTCACTTCACCGGCTTGCTCGAAGTGAGCCTTAAGCTCTTCTTCGGTGCCTTTGTAGGGCAAATTACCTACGAATAGTCTTGCCATGGTTACTTTCTCTTGTTGCTGATTTCTTCGACCAGAGCCCTTGCGCCCTGGTCACCCCAGAGACATTAGGTTCTCTCGAGTACTATTATATACTAAACTCGGCGGAAAGTACAATGCGGCTCAAAGTCAAAAGTTAAAATGCAAAAATCAAAATCGTGGAGTCCCTTCGGGACAATCAAACTTCAGAATATATTTGCATTTAAATTTGTCATTTTGATATTTGATTTATGATATTTACTCTAAGTTATCGTTGCGCAGAGAGGTACTCGCCTACGGCCATGGCGGCCTGGGCGCCCTGCCCGGCGGCAATGACGATTTGTTTACCCCAAACGCTTGTTATGTCCCCGGCCGCGAAGATGCCGGGTACCGAGGTCATATTATTGCGGTCAATCTCCACTTCCCCCCATTGGTTCAGTTTAATGGTTTGCCCAAAAGGGGCGGTATTGGGGCTCGAGCCGATTTCGACAAATGCTCCTTCCACTGCAATTTGCCTGCCCTCCCCCGTCTTGGTATCTTTGTAGGCCACCCCGGTAACCTTTTGCCCGTCGTTTATGATTTGCGTGGTTTCGGCCAGCGGTATAATTTTTATCTTGCCAGATGTGGCGATTTTTTCAAGCGTAATGGCTTCCCCGTTGAGTTTTTCGTTAAGGGATAAGACAAATATCTCACGGGCGTATTTACTAAGCATTTCGGCAGCTTCGGTTGCCGAATATCCCCCACCAATGATTGCCACTATTTTGTCGCGGTAAAGCGGCGCGTCGCAAGTGGCGCAATAATTTACTCCCCTGCCCTCGAATTCCTTTTCACCGGGCACGTTCAGCCGTTTCGGGTCCTTGCCGGCCGTCAAAATTATCGTCTTTCCCTCATATCTCTCCCCTTTTTCGCTCACTACTGCGAAGATATTGTTTGTTTTTTCAATGCTTTTAACCTTGTATTCCTCCCCCGCTTTCACCTCCACGGTTTCCAGATTTTGCGCCTGGGCGCGCATTTTTTCCGCCAGGTCTATCCCCTGCGTTCTATCGATACCGGGATAGTTTTCCACTTCGCCGGAGATGGCGGTCTGCCCGCCAATGTCTTTGCCGAGCACCAAAGCTTTCAGCCGGTTACGGCCGGCATATATGGCCGCCGTCAGTCCCGCCGGCCCCGCTCCGATGATAATAGTGTCGTAAGTCATGAAATATTTCCTCAAATTACAAGCAACACCACTCCAGTACACTGCGGCGCGCTACAACCGTATAGAGCAAGGATTGCCTTGTTATTCTCATGCTGAAGCTTACTCTACGGGTATCGTAGGCCACGATTTATCGTGTGAACAAATACTACGGTTATTGTAGTACTCCCCGAAGGTATTGACAAGTTTGCGTGATATATTATGATGGCTATACCCCATTATGATGGTTATATCACATCAAGGGGAACCGGCTATAAGCCGAGGCCGCGATGTCCACCCCCGTAGGACTCTGTCCTAGACATCGCGGCTATTTCTTCATTATTGTTGACAAACTCATAGTGTTCTATAATATTAATAATAAGCTGAGCTAGGTAGCCCTTTTGGGTTGAGCCCTAGCAGCAATCGCCAGAGCACTGCGTTAGTCAGCATACTCGGGTCATGGGGTGATATGCCCCATGACCCAACTTTATTTGTTCAGTTTTCTAACCTTACGTTATATACCCTTATAAATCCCAATCTTGGCGCGGATATTGGTGGATTACTGCTCTAACTAATCTCTTTTTTTCCCTAGTGCGATCACTTGATCTACGAGACGGTTGCTGTAACCCCATTCGTTGTCGTACCAAGCCACCACTTTGACCATATCGCCTTCAATAACCTTGGTGAGCGATAGGTCAACAATCGCCGAGTACGGATTACCGACTATATCGCTTGAAACAATCGGCGTATTGGTGACGGTTAAGATATTTTGGTAGATGGGGTTTTGCGATGCTTGTATGAGCGCGTTGTTCACTTCGTTAACGGAGGTTTTTCTGCCGACGACAAAAACACAGTCGGAAATCGAACCGATGGGCACCGGCACGCGAATGGCCAAGCCGTCAAACTTACCCTTAATCTCCGGTATGGTCTCTCCGACCGCCAGCGCCGCGCCGGTGGTGGTGGGCACTATATTATAGCCCGCCGCTCTCGCCCGCCGCAAGTCCTTGTGCGGGCCGTCTTGAATATTTTGGTCGGCGGTGTAAGCGTGGATGGTCGTCATCATAGCTTTTGTAATGCGAAAGCTTTGGTGGATGACCGACGCCACCGGCGCGATGCAGTTTGTCGTGCACGACGCGTTGGAAAAAACCGCCTCGTCCTTATAGTTATGGTCGTTAACCCCCAGAACGTATGTCGGCACATTGCCGCCCTTGCCGGGCGCCGATATTATCACTTTCCTGGCGCCGGCGGTGATATGCTGCTGGGCTCCTTCGGCGTCCGTGAATTTGCCGGTTGACTCAATGACAACATCTATCCCCATATCTTTCCACGGCAGCTTGGACGGCTCTTTCTCGTTAAGCACCACTATCTTTTTACCGGCAATCAAGAGCGCGTTGCCAATGGCGGTCACTTTTTGGTGATAGACGCCGTAATTGGAATCGAATGTTAGCAAATGCGCCAGCGTCGCGGCATCGGTTAGGTCGTTGACCGCTACGATTTCTACCTCCGGTTTTTGCATGGCTATTTTGAACGCCGTGCGCCCTATGCGTCCAAAGCCATTAATAGCAAGTTTGATCATTTTCCTCCTCAAGGGTAGTTTATAAAATTCTAAAGGTTGATAAAGTTTATAAAGTTAAATCCTTTCTCTCCGTACCTTATGAACCTTACGAACCTTATAAACCTTACAAACTTTATGAACCAGTTATACCTTCTTGAAACTTTTCCTCCAGCTCTTTATTAACCAGATTTGGGGGCAGTTTGCCGCTAAGCGCGGCGACAACGTTAGCCGCCGCCATGCGCGCCATACCGTCTCTGGCTTCGTGCGTCGCCGAGGCGGTGTGCGGCGTCATAACAATGTTCGGCATCTTTTTAAGCGCTGGCGCAACTCTTGGCTCGAACTCAAAAACATCCAAACCGGCGGCAAAAATCTCCTTATCTTTGAGCGCCTTTATCAATGCTTTTTCTTCTATCACCGGCCCGCGGGAGGTATTGATGACGACGGCGTTTTTCTTCATTTTTCTAAAAGCGCTCGCGTTTATTAAGTGCCGCGTAGTCGGCAAAAGCGGCACATGGAGCGAGATAACATCAGCCGATTCATAAAGCCGATTGAGCGAAACTTGGTAAGCGTGAGTGGCTCGCTCAAGGTCGATGTTTTTTTCAATGTCGTGGTAAATTATTTTCATTCCCAGTCCGTGATAGCAAAGATGGGCCATAAGCGAGCCGATGCGGCCGGTGCCCACTATGCCGAGTGTTTTGCCGAAGAGCTCGGGACCAAGCAAGAGCTCCGGTTCCCATTGTTTATATCTGTTCGCGCGAATGTAGCGGTCGCCTTCCGCCACCCGCCGCGCCGCCGCCATCATAAGAGCAAGCGCGTGTTCGGCGACGGTTTGCGTCATAATGTCGGGCGTATTGGTGACAGCTATGCCCTTGGCGGTCGCCGCTTTGACATCGATATTATCATAGCCCACGGCGTAGTTGGCAATGATTTTAAGTTGGTCGCCGGCGGCACTGATGATGGACTCATCAAAAACTTCAGTGAGAAGAGATATGACGGCATCGGCATTCTTAACATAGCTCATCATCTGTTCTCGGGTCGGAATTTTGTTTTCTTTGTGGAGCTCGATTTTATAGCGGCCGGAGCCGGTCAGTATGTCAAGGCCGGCCTTGGGAATGGGACGCGTAAGAATAATATATGGCTTCATGGCGCTTTATTTTCTAATAATTGGCTGATTTGCGGCAAAGTTAAAAGGCCCTTTTGCGCGCCGATATGCTGAATGACCGAGGCCGAATTGGCGCTTCCCCACCTCATCGCGGTTTCGATGTTATGGCCGTGAACCAAGCCGGCTATCAGTCCGCTTGCGTAGCCGTCGCCGGCGCCGGTTGATTCGACTTTCCGCGCGGGCGCAATGGAGCAGCGGTAGAGTTGGTCGCCGTCGTAGCCGAAAGAACCGTTCTCTCCGTCGGTAATTATCGCCATTTCCGGACCGAGTTCGACGAGCGATTCTAGGAGCTTCGGAATTTCGGTCTGCGCGCTCGAACCGGTATACGTAATCGCTTCGGATCGGTTTAAAATAATAATGTCCGTTTCGTTGAGTAAGTCCTTAAAGCGCTCTGTGCCGAGCCGCAATTGCAGGGTGCCGGGAGCGAAGATGAGCTTCGTATTATTATCTTTAACGAACTTTATGACGCTCGCCGTTATCTTCTCGCCTTCGCGCGCCATGGATGTCAGATAGAGCCATTTGACCGGTACGGTAATGTTGAAATGATATTCTCTGGGTTCGTGCCTCACAAGCAATGTCCTCTCCCCTTGGTAGATGAGGGCGACCGACTGGTTTGTTTTGCCCTCGCGGCGTAGGTTATTGAGGTCGACATTTTCTTGTTCGAGGGTGTGGATAACTTTCCGCGACGGCTCGTCAACGCCAATAGTTGAAACCATACTCGCGCTAAGTCCCAACCTGGCCGCGCCGACGGCAACGTTGGCGGCATTGCCGCCAACCGAGCTGTCCATGCCTTTAAGTGGAATTTTATCGGCGTAATCGAGTGAAAGCCGACATTTTGTTTGGTCTAAATCGCAAAGCACATCGGCTTCTTCGTGGTCGAGAAGGCAAAAAGTATCAATACTGGCATCTCCGACAGTGATTAAATCTAACAAAATCCTCCTTAAAAAAAATCCAAAGTCCAAAGTCTAAAAACCAATTCAAATCAAAATATCTTAAAGCTTATTCAATAATTTGGTTACTGCTTCCGTTATGTGGCGGCTGGTCAGGCCGTATTCCTCCAACAATTCCCGTGCCTTACCGGACTGGCCGAAGCGGTCGTTAACAGCAATTCTCGCCATGGGCCGCGGTGCCAATTCCGCCACCAGTGATGCGACGGCATCGCCAAGCCCCCCGTTTACCTGTGCTTCTTCGGCGGTAACGACCACCTTGGATTTCTTAATGCAAGCGAGGAGCGTCTCGGTATCAAGCGGCTTTATGGTGTGGCAATTGATGACCGTAATGCCTATGTGCTTTGCCGCCAGCTGGTCGGCGGCTTCCAGTGCCTCACTTACCATTATGCCACAAGCCACGATAGTTGCATCACTTTCATCTTGTCCGTGACCCCTTTTTAAAATCTGCGCCCGCCCAATTTCAAAGGACGCGGCTTCATCGGTGACCGTCGGTGTTGGCGCCCGCCCCAGGCGCAAATATGCCGGTCCCTTGTGCTCTCCGAGTGCTATCGTTGCAAGTCGCGCCTCGCGAGCGTCCGCCGGCACAATCACCGTCATATTAGGCAGCGCTCGCATCATAGCGATATCTTCGAGTGTTTGATGGGTGGCGCCGTCAAAACCGGTAATAAGGCCGGCATGGCCGCCGATGAGCTTAACGTTGGCATTGTTATAAGCTACCGATATTCTGATTTGGTCGTATGTTCGGCACGGCACGAAAGCGGCGTAGCTGACGGCAAAAGGAATTTTCCCGGCGAGGGCCATGCCGGCGGCCATGCCGACCATATTTTGTTCGGCGACGCCAACTTCAAAAAATCGCTCGGGGTATTTATCGCGGAAATTGTCGGCGCGGACCGATTCATCGACATCGGCGCACAAAACCACAACGTTCTTATCCGTCTCGCCGAGCTCTGCTAAACCTTGGCCAAAACCGTCGCGGGTGGCAAGCATTTTAGTCACGTTAGCTCCTTGCGCGCCGCCGCCGCTTGGGCCCGGTCAAATATTCGGCTGTGCCAATAAGCGTTGTTCTCAATGCTTTTTATACCCTTGCCCATAACCGTTTCGGCGATTATCGCCGTCGGGCCGTCGTTTTGGCGGGCGCGAGACACGGCATGGTCGAGGGATGCGAAGTCGTGGCCGTCGCAGTCAATCACATGCCAGCCAAAGGCGCGGTATTTTGTCCCCAAAGGGGCTAAGCCAATGACGTTTTCCGTTGAGCCGCTAATTTGTAATTTATTGCGGTCGACGATAGCGATTAAGTTATCGGTGCGGTAATGTGCCGCCGCCATCGCCGCCTCCCAGACGCTGCCCTCTTCCTGTTCGCCGTCGCTCATGACGCAATAAATGGCGCCGGTTTTTCGGTCAAGTTTGTAAGCTAGCGCCGCGCCAAGGGCTAAAGACAAGCCCTGTCCCAGCGAACCGCTGGCGCTTTCCATTGCCGGCCAATCGACTTTGCTTGGGTGGCCCTGAAGACGGGTGCCAAATTGTCCGTAGGTCAGCAATTCTTTTTCATCAATCTCTCCCAACTCGTACAGTGTGGCGTAAAGGGTGGGACACAAGTGGCCCGCCGAAAGGTATAACCGGTCCCTCGACATCCGTGGCGTGAGTTTAAGAGCATTAAAATAAAGATAAGTTAATATGTCGGCGACCGACAGCGCGCCGCCTAAGTGTCCCGCGCCGGCGTGCGTGGTAAGTTTGATTATGGCGCGACGAATGCTTCGAGCGTGCTCTTTGAGTGAAGTAATTTCACGGTCGTTTATTGGCACTTGTTCCCCTCTTGAGTTCGTTAAAGGCCTCTTTAATATCCGCCTTGCCCAAAAGCGCCGAACCGACGTAAGCCACAGAGGCGCCGGCGTGACGCGCCCGCTCAATAGTTGACTCGTTTATACCGCCGTCAACGGCAATAACTTTTTTATATTCTAAGAGGTCTTTTATTTTACTTAAGGCCTTGGGTTGAAATTCTCGCCCGCTGTCCCCCGGCTCAACCGTCATCACAACAATTTCATCGGCATCCGCGATATGGGGCCTAAGAATACTGACCGAAGAGCGCGGATTTATGGCGATGCCAAGTTGCTCCGGTTTTAGAATACCCTTCAGCTTAGCCCAGTTCTTAACCGATTCGGCGTGCACAATAATCTTGCCCGGCTTGTAGGCGAGATATTTGCCGAGCGTCCTCTCGGGCCTATAGGTCATAAGGTGAAATATCACCTTGCATTTACTGCCGCTTAAGTGAAACTGTATGCCCCTAGTCGGCTGCCTGGAGTAACTCCGGTCGGTAATATCAATTTGAGCCAAGGGACTTATCTGGCAAGCCCTTTCAAACTGCCTGTCATATACTTCTTGGCTGTGAGCTAATATCGCCGGTATGATTTTCATGATTCGTCGATTTGTTGGGTTCTCCTTACGTGCCGCTCGGCGTCGGAAAAAGGTGTTTTAAGCCACTCGCGCACCATCTCGACCGCCTCCGTTCCGTCAATATAACCGGCCGGCAAGGCAAGGATATTGCTGTTATTATCCTCGCGAGTTTCGTGAGCGATTTCTTTATTCCAAACCACACTGGCGCGCACACCCTTGTGCCGGTTGGCGGCCATCGCCATGCCTTGTCCCGATTTACAGATTAGGATGCCTCGGTCGTTGGGCTCGGTGCTGACTTTGCGCGCAACTTGGTGCGCCAGAGGCGGATAGTCGGTCGGCTCATGGCTATTTGCTCCTAAATCCTCGTATTTTTTACTCAAGCGCCCGAGTTCCGCTTTAACCATATCCTTGAGTTCCACGCCCGCATGGTCGCTTGCTAACCATATCATTGTGCCTCCTACTGTAATTACACTTTACCAAATAATAGGACTTTTGTCCTTGAGTTCATAGTAGTACAAGCTTCAGCTTGCTGACAAATATTTCCTGCACTCGAAAGCGCGCGAACGGCCCACTCTAAATCTTCACTCGAAAGCTGTAAACTCTTTAGCGTGAAACTTTAGTGGATTTTCGAGTGCTTTAGAGTGCAGGATACAGGCTCTAACTTGTATGGCTTATTTCGACGCGGCTATCTCGTCGTTGACCAGTTTGGTTATGTCGTCGTACGACTGGAAATTAGCCAGACGATTATTGATGTAAATGGTCGGTGTGCCCTGAACGTTGAGTTTGTCGCCGTCCTTGAAACCATTCTGGACAATTTCCTTGTATTTATCGGAGTTTAAGTCATCTGCGAACTTGTCGACATCCAAGCCAATTTCACCGGCGTACTTCTTTAAGTCGTCAACGGCCAGTTTGCTTTGGTTAGCAAACATTTTGTCATGCAGTTCCCAGAATTTTTTGTCCCCGCCCTGGGCCGCCGCCGCTTCGGCCGCTTCTCCGGCTTTTTGGGCGAACTGGTGGTTGGGAATCGGAAAATGACGGAAAACCAGTTTGACTTTGCCCGGATTATCGTCGACGACGCTTTTAAGCGTCGGCGCTACTAGACGACAGTAGGGGCACTGGAAGTCGGAAAATACTGAGACCGTAACCGGCGCTTTTGCTTCACCATAAAAATGGGGTTCGGTGCCAACCACCAAAGCTTTATCTTCGGTTTGACCCAAAGAAGCGCCGTTTTGAGTGGCGCTGGCACTAGGCGTGGCGCTGCCGCCTTTATTGTTCGAAAGGACTACCGCACCGCCGATTATAAGCGCGGCGAGGATAATTACGACACTAAGCGATCTCATCCGGCCTCCAAAAACCCCCTAATTTGTTTTGCTGCTTCCGCTATGGTTCGGTCAAGTTTGCCGTCCCTATTGGCTATCACCTTATCGCACGAATTTCGTTTCCCAATCTCATTCTCGGCGATTTTTAAGCGGGTGCTTATCACTTTATCAAGCATACCACGTTTGCGCAACCTCCCTTCTGTCTCAAGAAGCGTGGAATACACGAAAATCGTCAGGCAATTTTCTTTATAATACTTCTTTAATGCAACCGTGCCGTTAATGTCGGTTTCGACGATGGCGTTGCGCTTCGGATTTTTTTCAATCTCACTTTTCAGCGCGCCGTAGAAGTGGCCGTTGTATTCATTTCGTTCGATGATATCGCCCTCCCGCCAAAGTTTTTCAAATTCGGCTCGGCTTAAAAATACTCGGCGGCTGGTTTTGGGGTCGTCGGGGCGCGGAGGGCGGGTGGTGGCGGTTTTCGCCCAACGGAGATTGAGTTTTTTATCGCTAAGCAGTCCGCGGATGACACTCCCCTTGCCCGAGCCGGAGGTGCCGCAGATAATGATGAGTTTATTATTCGTATCCATTGGTTTATTATTGTCATTGCGAGCCCCGGGTCCCTCGTTTCCTCGGGATAAACTCCGCAATCTCGAACAATTATCAGTGGGATTGCCGCGCTCCCTCAAAGGTCGCTCGCAATGACAAAAAAGTTACCGAAAAGTATTAGCTAATAATTTAATCCTAATTTGGCTAATATCCTTGCCATATCTTCAAATAGCGGTGCCTCAACCTTTACTTCCTGTTTATCTTCCGGGCTTTGAAATACAAGTTCCCGGGCGTGTAACATCTGGCGCTCTATACCCAAAGCCTGACTTAATCTCCGGCTCGGCTTAGTGGCGTAATCGCGGTCGCCTAATATCGAACAACCCAGCATCTTGGCGTGCAACCGTACTTGGTGGGTGCGCCCTGTTTTTATTTCAAAGCGGATTAAGCTAATATCGCTCTCTTTGTGCTTCACGGAGCCGATGAGGCGATAAGCGGTCATCGCTTTTTTCGCGCCGGTCAGCCCGCCAAAATCAATTATACTCGCTTTGCGTTTGGTGCGTTCCTTGGGCTGGCGGCTGATAACGGATTCAACCTCACCTTCGCTCTTTGGCGGTTTACCGAAGGCAAGCGCGATATATAATTTTCTTACCGTACGGTCGTGAAATTGCTTTTGCAGTTTCTTGAGCGCTTCGGGATTTTTGGCGAGCAGTAAAGCCCCTGAAGTATCGCGGTCCAGGCGGTGGACTATGCCTTCGCGCCCGGCTTGAGGCCAATCGGCCTTTTCGGTATCTTTTTGAGCCAGCCACCACGTGGCAATCGCAGTATCGAGTTCATGTCCCGGCAAGCTGTGCACCAAAACCCTGGCCGGTTTATTTATTACCGCACAATCAGCATCCTCGTATAATATATGATAGTTTGTCATTGCGAGTATTGACGAAGCAATCTATGCCCTATCCTATACCCCTTCCTCAATTTCTTTTATCGGTTCCTCTTCGCGCTCCTTTATGCTGCTGGCTTGGTCGATTTTACCGGCGAGTTGAGTATAGTTGGTCGTGACGGTATCGAGCGTATTTCTGGCATTTATCACATGCTTACCCAGTACGCCCAAGCTGTCCCCCATCTTTCGCGATTCCGATTTCATACTTTGCAGCATTTTGAGAATTTGCGTTGACATTTCGTTGATGCGCCGGCCTTCGAGCCCGAGCATGATAGTGCGCAGGTAGTAAAAGAATGTGCTGGGTGAAGCGAGGATTATTTTTTTGTGCGTGGCGTACTGGTAGAGGTCGTGGAGGTCTTTGTTGTTGAGGAGTTCGAAAAAGACGCTTTCGCTCGGCAAGTACATAAAGGCAAAGTCGAGCGTGCCCTCTTCGTGGCCTAAGTATTTTTTCGCTATGTCGTCCACGTGTTTTTTAAAGTCGCGCCTGAACTCACGCAAATAAGCTGTTTTCGCCGGCTCTTCCTCGGTCGAGATAAAGCGGTTAAAGTTTTCGAGCGGAAACTTGGAATCAACGGGTATAATGCCGGCGTCAATTTTGATGGCGATGTCCACTATGGCGCCGGACTTGAAGCGGTGTTGCGAGGTGTAGAATTCTTGGGGCAAGATTTGCGCCAGCAGGTCCTTAAGTCCTTGCTCGCCCAGGTTGCCGCGGGTTTTGGGCGCGCGCAGGAAATTTTGAAAGTCCTTGAGCTGGAGGCCGACCTGCTGCATGGAGCCGAGCTCTTTATTGACGG